>JAGBJO010000038.1 GCA_017934425.1 Ruminococcus sp. | reverse complement strand
GGTGTTATTGATTACAATAATGACGTTTCAAAAGAAGATCATTTGAAGTATTTTGTTTTGCCAGCTACAGAGTTTAACTATTTGTGGAACTGCGGTTTCTTTGATAAACTGAATTCTGAGTTAGAATTGATGATCGATGATTACGAGGAAGAGATAATTCCTAACTGTGATTTGGCTATTACAGAGCGCTTCTTCAATGAATATACTAAAAACCACAAATGCCCTGTGTTCATGGAAGCATTACAGTTTGCAAAAAAATGTGATACGCAGATTTGTTTAGAGTTTTAAGAGAGCCGCCCATAACAAGGCGGTTTTCTTATGCCACTTTGAAGGAGGTGAGAACCAATGACTGAACCTGTCATCACTTACGCCGAATATGTCAGAGCCATTCTGCACCGCAGACGCTGCGGCAAATCTCATAAGTAACAAGCACCTGCAAGGGTGCTATTTTTATACCCTGATAAGGAGGAACGAACATGGTAAAATAATGCCCCTGAGCGCTTTGATGAACGCTTAGGGGCATCGTTTTATATTCAGTTGAATTTCTGCCTGAGAATCAATTCCGTAGATGTGACCGCTGCGGAAGCCGCTGCTACCTGCAAAACCATGACCACAAACTGTGCGATTCCGGAAGCTTTGTCGCCTGTTACCGCAAACACCGCAGCTATGGTGATTATCAGAGCCGCTATCCCGATAACTGCCCACGCACTGCCGCACCTGTTATTTGCGAAATACCATGCATCTTCGCTTGCCGTTGATGCCTTTGTCCGGAAACCTATGGTGTAGTCTGCGGGGGATTTTGCGTACTTCTTCATCACAATGCCGCCCAGGAACAGACCTATTGAAACGATTATGTTAACTATTATAACAACCTGCATTTTTCCTCATCTCATGAAAACGTATGTCATATATCCGGCATATGCTGCCAGCATTATTGCTCCCTGTGGCTTGTCCAGCTTCTTCTTTGCAATGCAGAACGCAAGCACCATTCCGCTCATCAGGATCAGCACACCTGTGTCGATAAGGTTCTCCATTGTGTACTTCACCGGGCTGATAGCGGCAGCGATTCCAAGCACAAAGAGGATATTGAAGATGTTCGAGCCGACTACGTTTCCTATCGCCATGTCAAGCTCCTTCTTCTTCGCTGCGACCACGCTTGTTACCAGTTCCGGCAAACTTGTTCCCAGGGCAACTATGGTCATGCCGATAACGTTGTCGGATATTCCGAAGGAGCGGGCTATATCCGATGCGCCCGAAACTACCATGTTTCCGCCGGCTGCAATGGCTGCGATTCCTCCGGCAATGTACAGCGCACACTTCCACGATGGCAGTATCTTGTACTCCTCATCGACAGCTTCGCCCTGTGCGGCTGCTTTGCGTGCGGAAGCTACCATGATGTAAAGGAACGCCACAAACACAACAAGCAGTATCGCTCCGTCAATATGCCCAACGTTCATGCCGATACCGCCCAGCGCCATAAGTCCGCCTGCTACCGCCATTGAGAACGGGAAATCACGTTTGAGCGTATCTCTGCCAATATCCAAAGGGCAAAGCAAAGCGCAAAGTCCGCAGACCACCATGAGGTTAAAGATGTTCGACCCCACCACGTTGCTTATTGCAAGATCATTTTTCCCGGCTATAGCGGCACTCACGCTCACCGAGGTCTCCGGCAGGCTCGTTCCCATAGCCACAATGGTCATGCCAATTATCAGCGACGGAACTCTCAGCTTTTTCGCAAGACTGGAGCTTCCGTCCACGAAAAAGTCCGCACCCTTGATAAGCAGTACAAATCCGCCTACCAGTAAAATATACTTCAGCATTCTACTCACTCTCCTGTTTTGTTTCCTCACAATTATAGCACAATTTTACGGCGATTTCAAGCGGAAATTTGCCCTTAGCCGACTTTTTTCCGTTTATCTCCATACTGCACAAATTCAAGGGGTCATATGAACCTTTCAGGCAATGTACACCTATTTAAAATGGACATTTTCGAGGACTATAGTTGTGCAGCTTCAACAGTTTCTAATTGCCGTGGGTATTTTTCTGGGATTTTGATTGAACTTTTTGCCGGAATATGTTATAATTCTGAAAAAAGGAGGACTTCCTATGAATATCACCCAGAAACTTTTTGAACTCCAGGACATTCCCTACAGGGATTTCCAGTTAAAACTCATTCCCGGTCAGCAGGCTGATTCTTTCATCGGCGTGCGGACTCCGGCTTTGCGCTCACTGGCAAAGGAACTGATAAATGGCGGTAATTGGCAGGATTTCACCCATTCTCTCCCTCACCGCTATTTCGACGAAAACCAGCTTCATGCTATGATTCTCTCGCAGCTTGGAGTTTTCAACATTGTCGCAGAAGAAGTTGAAAACTTTCTCCCCTACGTTGACAACTGGGCTACCTGCGACCAGCTTCGCCCAAAGGCTTTCCGGAAGGACAAACCGGCACTTATGGCTATGATTCGCCGCTGGATAGTCTCCGACCGGACGTATACAGTAAGATTTGCCACAGGTATGCTTATGTGCCACTTTCTGGACGATGACTTCTCCCCGGAAATTCTCGAACTCGCCGCCAGCGTCCGCAGCCAGGAGTACTATATCAACATGATGACCGCATGGTTCTTCGCAACCGCCCTGGCTAAACAGTACACTGCCGCCCTGCCTTACATCACGGAGCGCCGCCTTGACCCCTGGGTTCACGCAAAAACTATTCAGAAAGCCCGTGAAAGCTACCGTATAAGCGACGAACAGAAATCCTTCCTGCTTACCCTTAAATAATAATGCAGCAGCCTGAATAAGTTTTCCACAGGTTTTTCCGCCCACGAAATGAAAACGAAGTGAAAGTGTCAAAAAATACTTGACAATCGTCTGCATTTATTTTATAATGTTAATAGCAGTATTTTTTCTGCACGCTTTTACATGAGGAGGATTTATTCATGGGTTTATTTAAAAGATTAAGTGATCTGCTCAGATCTAACGTAAACGACCTTATCGATAAGGCTGAAGATCCGGAGAAGATGGTCAAGCAGATCATTGTTGATATGACAAAGGAACTGAATAACGCTACCCAGAACTACGGCAAGGCTAAGGCAAGCGAGGCACTGGCTAAGAAGAAAATGGACGAGGCAAGAAAGGTTTCCGCTGCCTGGGAAGCTAAGGCAAAGGCTGCCCTCTCTCAGGGTAACGCTGATATGGCTAAAAAGGCTCTGGCTCGCAAGGTCAAGGCTGATGAAGAAGTTAAAACATATACCGAGATGTACAACTCTATCTCCGCTCAGACTACCGCTATCGGCGCTCAGGTAGAGACTCTCAAGGCCAAGCTGGACGAGGCTAAGTCACGTCAGGCTATGCTCATCGCCCGTTCTCAGATGGCTGAGACTAAGAAGCAGCTTGCTCAGTCTACAGGCGGATTCGATGTTGAAAGCTCTATGGCAAGCTTCAACCGCATGGAAGAAAAGATCCAGCGCAAGGAAGCTGAGGCTGACGCATTCATCGAGATCTCCGGTAACGGCGACGATGCTGACCTTCAGCAGTCATTCGAGCAGATCCAGACTGATGCCGCTGTTGACGCTGAGCTGGCAAGACTTATGAACGAAATGAACGGCGGTAATAATCAGCAGCAGGGTCAGGGTCAGGATCTCCAGCAGGGTCAGGGCAATAACCAGATCCCCCAGAGTATCGACGATATCCAGCTGACTGAGGAAGACCTCCAGGGAATCACTCTCGATGACCTGGCTCTCGACGACGAAGACCAGCAGTAAACTATTTAGCGAAGGTGTTTTAATGAGCAGTAAAAAAAATGAGATCAACCCCAAAAAGGTTCTCAATATGTTTCTTCCTATCGTAGGCGCTGTGTTCATTGCAGTAAGTTCCATTCTCTACATTCTTTATAAGAGCTGGAGCAATAAGGTATACTTCGAGAAGTGGAAGGACTATGAGGACTGCGGAGTCTGATAATTTAAGGCAGCGGAGAATATCTGCTGCCTTTCCTATGCAAATCATCTGAAAGGACGTTACACTATGGATAACAACCAGAACGAAAACCAGAACCTCCCGGAGGAGGAGGAAACCGAAAATAATAAGGCGAATCTGCCGCTTATAATCGGTCTTTCACTTATCCTCATCGCTCTTATCATATTCGGTATGATAACTATTGACAAAACCGGAAGCAACGGCGCAGGCAATTCAAGTTCCAGCGTCAGCAATAATAAGAGCATCAGCACTATCTCCAAGGAGGAGATAATCGAGGAAAGACATAATAAGGCAAGCGAGGAAGCTACTGAAGCCGTAACAGCCAAGAACTACGTTACTATCACCGTTTCCGGAAGCACGATCACAATCGACGGCAAGGAATACACCGCTAAGGAAGCCGCTGACGAAGTAGCTGCTAAGGGAAGCGACTACGGCGCTATTCTCTCCGACCACGATGCAAGCCTTATCACTATGACCGACCTCTTTGAGGCACTCGATGCAAAGGCTATTATCTACCAGTTTGAATAAGCGAAAAGGGGCGATTTTTCGTCCCTTTTTCAATACTTAAAAAAATTTTTCCGAATTTTTTCAAAAAACCCTTGACAAAACCTCCCATTTCTGGTATAATATTAAAGCAGTCAGGAATGACGCAAATGCGAGTGTGCTGGAATAGGCAGACAGGCACGTTTGAGGGGCGTGTGTCGAGAGACGTATGGGTTCAAGTCCCATTACTCGCACCAAACTTCCGATCTTATGGTCGGAAGTTTTTTGTTTTAAATATGTCCCGAAATACTTGACTTTCCGGGATAAATATGATATAATAGTTTTACCTCGTTTGGGGTTTTATTTTTGTACCCCGTTGAGGGAGGCAAACAACCTACCTTTCCATGAGAAAGGAAGAAATTTATCAGGAGGTGCCGAAAATGAGAGTTAAGGTTACTTTAGCCTGCACTGAGTGCAAGCAGCGCAACTACGTTTCCAAGAAGAACAAGAAGAACGACCCTGACAGAATTGAAATGATGAAGCATTGCAAGTTCTGCAGAAAGCATACTCTTCACAAGGAAACAAAGTAATCGGAAGGAGTATTTCCATGGCTAAGGATACAACTTCAGAGAAAAAGAAGTCCGAGAAGAAAGCCGAAAAGAAGCAGCCTAACAAGGTCGCTAAGTGGTTCAAGGACTTAAAAATCGAATTCAAAAAGGTAGTATGGCCGTCTAAGAAAACTGTTATTAACAATACGTCAGTCGTTCTTGGCGTAGTGGTTGCCTCGGCAGTTTTAGTGGGTCTGCTCGATGAGGGTTTCCTCACTTTGATGCGTCTGATCTACCAATAAAAGGAAATCTGAGGAGGATTTGTTATGTCAGAAGGAGCTAAGTGGTACGTTATCCACACATATTCAGGCTACGAAAACAAGGTCGCTCAGAATATCGAAAAGGTTGTTGAAAACCGTAAGCTTCAAGATCTTATCCAAGAGGTCAGAGTTCCTACCGAAATGGCAGAAGAAAATGTCGACGGAAAACAGAAAATATACGAGCGTAAAGCCTACCCTGGCTATGTACTCGTAAAGATGATCGTCACTGAGTATACCTGGCCTATCGTCAGAAATACCCGTGGCTGTACCGGTTTCGTCGGTCCCGGATCTGAGCCTACTCCCCTGTCTGATGCAGAGGTAGAAAAGCTCTTCGGTATCGAGGTTTCTTCCGTGGCTGTCGATTTCAAGGTCGGCGACCATGTTCAGATAAACGGTACTGCTATGGACGGATTTATCGGTGTCGTTCAAAACATTAATCTCGAAGAACGTACTGTTGATCTGCTTGTATCAATGTTCGGTCGAGATACGCCCACCACACTTCCCCTTAACCAGGTCGTGCCGGCGGACGATTAATCAGGTCAAAAAGAAGCCTACATCGGCTTCAGTGGGAGAGGTAAAATCATACTTGCCTCGCCATTTACCACATTTATGGAGGTGCGAATCAAATGGCACAGAAAGTTGTTGGCTATATTAAGCTTCAGATCGCAGCAGGAAAGGCTACTCCTGCTCCCCCTGTTGGCCCTGCTCTTGGTCAGCACGGTGTAAATATCATGGCATTCACAAAGGAGTTCAACGAGAGAACTAAGAACGATATCGGTATGATTATCCCTGTCGTTATTACTGTTTACGCAGACCGTTCTTTCTCCTTCATCACTAAGACTCCCCCTGCTGCAGTCCTCATCAAGAAGGCTTGCAACATCGAGAGCGGTTCAGGTGTTCCCAACAAGACTAAGGTTGCTAACATCACTAAGGAGCAGATCCAGAAGATCGCTGAGACTAAGATGCCCGACCTGAACGCAGGTTCCCTTGAGGCTGCTATGAGCATGATCGCTGGTACAGCTCGCTCAATGGGCGTTGTAGTTGTTGACTAATTTATTAAACGAATGATGACGGGGCTTCCCCCGTTCAGAGTTCTATTGGTGGGAGGAAATTTCCGCTAACCGGGTAGATAAATCCCGGTATTACCACTTAAATAGGAGGAATATTATGAAACACGGCAAGAAATATGTTGACAGCTTTAAGGCTGTTGATTATACAAAGCTTTATGAATCAGCAGACGCTCTCGAACTCGTTTGCCAGAATGCAAAGGCTAAGTTCGATGAGACTGTTGAGGCTCACATTCGTCTCGGCGTTGACTCAAGACACGCTGACCAGCAGGTTCGTGGCGCTGTTATCCTGCCCAACGGCACTGGTAAGACTGTAAGAGTACTGGTTTTCTGCAAGGAGGACAAGTACGAGGCTGCTAAGGCTGCTGGCGCTGAGTTCGTTGGCGGTATGGACTTCGTTGAGAAGATCCAGAAGGAAAACTGGATGGACTTCGACGTTGTTATTGCTTCACCTGACATGATGGGCGTTGTTGGTCGTCTTGGTAAGGTTCTCGGACCTCGTGGTCTGATGCCTAACCCGAAGGCTGGTACTGTTACTCCCGACGTTGCTAAGGCTGTTACAGAGGCTAAGGCTGGTAAGATCGAGTACCGTCTTGACAAGACAAACATCATTCACTGCCCCATTGGTAAGGCTTCTTTCGGCGCTGCTAAGCTGGAGGAGAACTTCTCAACTCTCATGGAGGCTATCGTAAAGGCTAAGCCTGCTGCTGCTAAGGGTACTTACCTCAAGAGCTGCACAGTTACTTCTACAATGGGTCCTGGAGTTCCTGTTTCTACAAACAAGTACGGTGTCTGATTTATAACACGAAATATACAGACGGCTGAGTTATCTCAGCCGTCTTTTTTTATACCCTTGTGACATTGTAAGCTTATCAGTGTTCCCCCCGCTCCGCACAATTCTCCATACATAAAAAAACAGGGCGACTCCGGAGAGCCGCCCTTCGTATGAGCATATTAAGTTAAGTAATCAGATTACTTTACAGGCATATCACTCTGCTTGTAGATACCTGCATCGAGCTGCTGGATGATGAATGCATCCTTTGTATCTACAACACCGTCAGCGTTGCAGTCGCAGTTGTCAAGAGCAGTTGAATCCAGAGGATACTTTGTCTTGTTAGCGGAGTACTGGAGAACCAGAACGATATCAGAGATACTTACAGACTTGCTGCCGTCAGCATCGCCCCAAACCTTATCCTTGTTCTCTGTTGTTTCGCCAGTTGTAGGCTGAGGAATTTCACCGCCAGCAACGTCATCCATGAATGAAGACATCCATACCAGAGGAGCGTTCCAGTTGATGGTGATCTCGTTTACAGACCAAGCCTCAGCGGAGTCAACGTAGCACTTCTGGTTAGCCAGAGCGCCTCTCTTGTAGCCCAGACCGCCGATGTAAGGATCCTGCATACCTGCACCAGGACCACCGGAAAGGATGCCCTTAGGTGCGAGCGGGAAGTCAGGATCGATGCCGCCAGCCCAGAATCTGTGGTGAGGATATGTCAGGCAAGTCTCGCCCCAACCAGAAACGTAAGAGAAGTCAAGACCGTTACGACCGAAGATGTAGTCCATAGCCTCAGCAGCACCATTGAGGTACTTAACATCCTTAGATGCATCGTAAGCGTAAGCCATAACGATAGCGTTGTTGATAACGAAGGAGTTTGAACCCCACTCATAACCGGTAACCTTGATACCCTTGCCGATATTTACATCGTCCTCGAAGGTTGTGCCGTAGTAAGGAATACCCATACCCTGCTCAGCCTGCTCCTTAACGTAGGAGTCACCAGCAGCAATGATAGAATCTGTAACCTTCTTAGCGTTAGCGTCAGTAAGCTTATCCTGATTCAGGTACAGTGAGAGAGTACCCAGACCGGAAGTACAACCCCAGTTGAAGGAGCTGAATGAACCCTTGTTCTCGCCGCCGCCGAGGAATGTTGTCAGGCTGTAAGCCTTATCGAGTCCGCTTGAATCGTTAGGATTGGTGTAAGCTTCCAGATCCTTGAGGTACTCGTCCTTGCCAGTTGTGATATAAAGCTCACAAGCAGCCCAGTACATATCGTCCATAACGTAAGTATCACCGTAAGGACCACCGCCGATAGCCTGATCCAGAGGTGCGAACTGAGGATCCTTCTCCCAGTCACCCTTATCAACTGTGTAGCCTGTACCGGAGTTCTTAACTGCAGCGTAAGCCTTCTCAGCAGCTGCCAGAGCTTCCTTAGCGAATGTAGGATCGTAGTCTTCCCAGAGACGTGCAGCCTGAGCGCCGCAAGCAGCCAGGTTGAATGAAGCAGCATACGTCGGGGGCTTAGCGATACGAACACAGCCGTCGAAGCCTTCGTACTTCCAAGCGTGGATAGCCAGACCTGTCCACTTCTGGTCGTGGAGCTTGTGGTAAACCATGCCTTCGCACTTGCTGCCCCAGATCTTATCAGAAGCGGGAACCTGCATATCCATCATCCACTGAAGCTCAACTCTTGCCTCATCGAGAGCGTCAGGAGCCTTGTCGCCATTCTCAGGGATTCTTACAGTCTTACCGTCAGTCCACTTAGCATCTGTGCCAAGCTTCTTAGAATACTCGTAAACATTCTGGAGAGTCCATACGGAAACACCGCCGTTAACAGCGTACTTACCGTGGTCACCAGCGTCGTACCAACCATATGTACCAGTTACCTGTGTACCTGTTACAGTCTCCTCAGCAGAAGCGTAGGACTTGATCCAAGCCTTCTGAACTTCAGCAGTATCAGGGTTATGACCGTACTCAGTGTGGTACAGAGGAGCTGTTGAATTAGGATTCTCAAGACCTGAAACGTACTTTTCCTCAACCGGAACACCTGAACGGTTCTGGTAGTAGTAGCTCATAGCCTGAGTCAGCAGACCATCATAGATCTTATCACCGATCTCGAACTCGCAGGACTCGTTCATAACGTATTCCTTGCCAGTCTTCCAGTTAGTCCACATGAGCTTGTCGCCGGAGAGCTTAGTATCCCAAGCGCCTTCTCTCAGACCTGAAGCAGAGCCTGTAACGCCCTTTGTATCCTTTACGAATACAGTATATGTGCCAGGAGTTGTAACCTTAGAGAAGTCAATGATATGAACGTTCTCACCGGAATCCTTCTGCTTTGTAATCTTGTTGCCGTTAGCATCTGTGTATGTCTCAGTCTTACCTGTACCGGAGTCAGGGTCTGAACCGAATACAGATGTCTTGCCTGTGTAAACAGCCTTGCCTGAAGAATCACGAACCTCGAAATCCAGAGGCTCAGCAGCATCAGTTACGTAAGAAGCCTTCTTAGCGAGGTTTGTGTAGTAACCAACCTGGTTCAGACGAACGTTGCTCTTAGGTCTGATAACGCCGAATTCCTCGTCAGCGGGGAATACCTCAGGGCCATCAACTGTCAGAGACAGATTATCGAACTTAATTGTTGTGTCATTGGGGAAACCAGTATCAGTGTGACCAAACTCAGAAGCAGCAGTTGTGCCTGTAGAATCTGCATAGTGGAAAGCCCACTCAGCAACTTCCATAGTCTCCTTAGCTGTGAAAGTATCCTTGAACTTGAAAGTCTGACCCTTCTTGATCTGAACAGGCTGCCACTCCTGACCTGCGATATTGTGCCACAGCTCAGTTTTACCTGAGTAGTTACCGATCTTGGAGTAGATCCAACCATCAGCATCAGCAGTGATCTCACCGCTTACGGTATATGTTTTGCCAGCCTCGATGTGCAGACCTCTGTGACGGAGCTGAAGGTCCCATCTTCCGTTACCACCGTTATTATTTACGATGTGAACGTTGTAGGTACCATCCTCGATGTCGAATGTCTGCTTAGCGGGGTTTGTTTCGCAGGTGTGCCAAGGAAGACCAACGCCTTCTTCAAAGTCGGTCTGACCAAGAAGCTCACCAGCAGAAGCGCTCATAGGAGCAACAGTAGCTGCAACAGTAGTAGCGAGCATACCAGCTGCCATAAGGCTTCCAACGATAGCCTTAGAGATTTTCTTGTGCATTTTTATACCCTCCCTGATAAAATTAAAAATATTTTTATAACGCAATGCCAGTGCATACATTGCGGTTATACCATTGAAAAAACACAGTGCAGACAGGTTAGTCATAAGCTGACCTGCACCTCTCCTGTCCACTATAATTATTATATTATATCCGCTTAAAAAAGTAAATACCTTTCTGGAAATTCGTTCAAACTCCCAATCTGGCTAATTCCTTTTTGTGCAGATTGTCAGTTTATTCATTAAAGCAAAGGGAACTGGCTGTTCCCTTTGTTTAATAAATGTGAATTGATTATTTCTTTAACGGAAGTTCCAGTTTCGGGTCTGCATCTTTCTGCTGAATTACGAATGCATCGTTAGCAGAAACGCCCTCAACACCGTCAACATCTGCCTGGATAAGCTTTCTGCCCTCAAGGGGATACTTGTCCTTGTTAGCGACGAACTGGAGTACGCAAACGATATCGGAAACGCTTACTGTTCCGTTGTCATCAGCATCGCCGTAAACGTAGGGCTTGTCAGTGCCTGTAGCAGTTGTAGTTGTTGTGGTAGTTGTAGAACCGCTTTCCTTTGTAGTAGTTGTAGGCTGAACGTCCTCAGGAGTTGTGCCGTCAGGCTCAGTACCCCAAACCAGGTTGCCGTCAACATACATTGTGATGTGGTCGTTGATAGAATCAGCCTTCTTCAGGTCTGTAGCATCAGGAATGCTTTCATAAGACCAGTCGTTTGAAGGATCCCAAGCACCTGTAGTAGGCTTGCCCTCGATAGCGTCGGGGATAGAGATCCTGAACTGAACCTCATCTCTATGCTCGCTCTGACCGGTAGGCTGGATAGCTCTGCCGTCCTCGAACTTGATAAGTGCATAGTAAGTATTGCCGGAAGAATCGCCCTCATAGAGGTAAGGACCGGAAACTGTAGCATAGCCCTGCTGACCTTCCTGGTACTGCTGGGACTTGCCCTCGACCTTGATCTGGTCAACGCTCAGACCAGCTTCCTTCAGCTCGGAAACGTTGAAGTAGTAGCGATACTCAACGTCCTTAGCAACTCTTGCAGGCCATGCAGTGTGGTTCATAGCCCAAGCCTTGATCTCAGTGTAGCTTGCGGCAGGGCTGCCGTTGAGGACTGCTGCCACTTCCCACTCAGCCCAGGTAGGCTTCTCTGTAGGCGGGAATGAAGGATCAACGTCGCCGCCAAAATCATCCACCAGAGCGCACAGGCAAGCTGTGTAGCCTGCGTTGTAGTCGATAGCTACCTCAGAGTACTCATACTTTGATACCTGGTTAACATATTTACCTTCCTGGTCAGGGCCGCCAACGAGAGCGCCGTAAAGAGTATGAGCGTACTCTGTCTGCCAGCCTTCGTCACCGCCGGACTCCTGTCCAAGCTCATTCCAGTGGTCGTCGTGGATACCGGAAGCAGTTCTGTGGTGGAATGCAGTAGGCTGATTCTCACCCATGCCAAGAACGTAGCTAAGACCCAGAGCATTGTCGCCGAAGATGTAATCCATCTGACCCTTAGCCCAGTCGTCGTACTTCTTAGCCAGGTCAGCATTATCCTTGAAAATTGTATCACTTGCAAGCTTAGCAAGCCAAGCAGTAGCGCTGACGTGACGAGCGCTGCCCCAGTTGAACAGCCAAGCCATACCGTCGGGAGTATAAGCTATCTTCTTGCCGCCGTAGCCACCCATCCAGTAATCCAGATGATGTGAGATGTGGTCGATCCACTCCTGGTCGCCAGTGATCTGAGCGTAAAGGAGTGCAGCACCCTGAGTTGTATCGTCCCAGCAGAAGCCCCATGTGAACTTCTTATCATTTGACTGTTCCTCTGTGGGGAATTTGGGGATATAGTCGCTCTTGATCTTATTCAGGTAGGACTCGTCGCCAGTAGCCTTATACAGCCAACAAGCAGCGTACATACAATCGTCTACCCATGAGGAAGGATTGTACATTGAGCCCATAGCGCCGTTTTCGTTGTCTCTGAGAGCGTCGGCGGACTTGAAGTAAGTCTCAGCCTGCTTCAAGTAAGCGGCAGCCTTTTCGGGCTGAGTGTCCTTAAACATGATATAGCCCTCAGCCAGTGCAGCAGCGGAAAGTGCCATAGTTGTTGAGTCAGCGATCTCGTCGTAAGGACGTACCCAATCATCGTTGTTCAGGTGATGCTTACGCAGATATACCTCAGCGCTGCACCAGATGTTATGGTCAGTTGAACCGCCGGTAAAGTCGCCTACAGTACCGATGATCTTATCGCCTCTGTCACACTGCATCAGGTAGTCAAGACCCCACTGAACGTTGTTGCGGTACAGTTCGCCAAGACCCTTCTTGTCAACAGCGTCCTTGTATTCCAGGTAACCCCATGCGAGTACGGAAGCAGCGTAAGCGTTTGTCAGAGTGAACTTAAAGTGGTCACCGGCATCGAACCAGCCGCCTGTGCAGACATCAGTTTCGTTGCCGTCCTCGTCAACCATTGAGTCTGCTCTCCAGGAAACCTCATTCCACTCAGGAAGCTTACCAGCCTGCTGAACCTCGTAGAAGAACATTGACTTCTGGAGTGCCTCAGCGTAGTTGTAGCTGCCGGCAGCATCAGCCTTAGCAGGTGCATAAACGCCCATGCCGGCAGTCATTGCCAGTGCAGCAGCGCCGGCGATGATCCTTTTGAATTTCATAATAGATTACCCCTCTCATTTTTTTGGCATGACCCTCCCGTCACGCCTATACAATTTAAATGTACTATATTACTTAATTTTTGTCAAGCATCTGAAATAAACTTTTCCGAAATATAGCACTCTGCACAAATTTTACTTATAATTATTGTTCGATTCACCCATTGCTTTTTGAGCATACCTGAGCGCTTTAACCTCAAAATCCGGATAAGGTATGAGCATAGTCACACCAGGGCCGGAACAGCGTGGGCAAAGGGCAGTTCCGTCGGCATCAAAGTCCTTGATATCACCGGTGGTCAGCTTTTTACCGCAGCAAAGGCAGAACCAGCTGTCGCAGCGGGGTTTGTCATCTTCCACAAAGAAGGCTTCTCTGTTACCCTCGGTTTCCAGCAGGGCGCTGCCGTAGACTTCCAGTCCCTCAGCCTCATCGTCATCATCGCATACCGGGCGATAGGTTTTGAGGAAATGGCGGACTATCTTCTTTTGAAGGTGTACAACGGCGAAGGCTTCCGCAAATACGACAACAGCGCAAGCCAGAGTCGCACCGAACGTCCCCCACGTTACCTTCTCGGCATAGGGCTGCGTCATCTCCTCGCTCAGGGCGAATCCTATCGCCGCCGCAATCGCAATGAACGCAAAAGTGAAAGCGACGATCAAATGGCGGCGATACTTCCTGCGAACTTTCGCAGCAACCTCGTCCCCTTCCGGGAAAGGCATACCCATGATATCAATGCCGACCTTGCGGTACTTCTTTTTCGCCTGTTCTCCGCCGGAGTAAAGTTCCTGAGCCCTTGCAGGGATATAGTAAAGGGGATTTACTTTCATACATTTCTCCTAAAAAAAGCGGCTGCACCATAAGGCACAGCCGCAGCATTAACTTGTGGATTAGTCCTCGTCCTGAGCGTCCTCAGCAAGAGCTCTCATGGAGATGCTGATTCTCTTGGACTCGTCGTCGATCTCAATGATCTTAACGTCAACCTCGTCACCAACTGCCAGGTGATCCTTAACGTTCTCAACCTTGCTGTCAGCGATCTGGCTGATGTGGATAAGACCATCAACGCCGTCCATGATCTGACCGAAAGCACCGAAGCTTGTGATAGAAACGATAGTTACCTTAACAACATCGCCTACAGAGTACTTGGACTTGAAGATCTCCCAAGGATTGTCCTCAGCCTTCTTGTAGCCGAGAGAGATTCTCTTCTCCTCAGGCTTGAGATCCTTGATGTAAACTTCGAGAGTATCGCCGATGCTTACGACCTCAGAGGGGTGCTTGATTCTCTTCCAGGACAGCTCGGAAATATGTACCATTCCGTCGATGCCGCCCAAGTCAACGAATGCGCCAAAGCTTGTGAGAGACTTAACAACGCCCTTGAAAGTATCGCCAACCTTAGCGGTCTCCCAGAACTTTGCTCTTGCCTCTTCCTTCTTAGCATCCTCAACCTTCTTGATAGAACCTACAGCACGTCTCTTGCGAGGATCCTCATCAGTGTCGATGATAACGAAGTTGACCTTCTGGTTGAGCAGCTGGTCAAGCTCTGCGCCTCTGGGGAGACCTGTCTGTGAAGCAGGGATAAAGATTCTTACGCCCAGGTAGTTGAGAGTAACACCCTTGTTTACGATCCTTGTTACTTTGCCCTCAAGAACCTCGCCGCTTTCCTTAGCAGCAACTACCTTCTCGTAACCAGCCTGCTCGTCAACCTTTCTCTTGGACAGAGCAGCAGTACCGTCAGCATCATTTACCTTGATAACGATGAGGTCGATCTCGTCGCCGATGGAAACGATATCCTCAGGCTTCTTAGTGCTGTCGTCTGTGAGGTCATCAAGCTTAACATAGCCTGTGTGCTTAGTACCCAGATCAACAGTGATCTCATTGCTGTCGATGCCTACAACGATACCCTTGACCTTTTCTCCTGTATATATTTTTTTGAATGACTGATCGATAGCTTCAGCGAAATCGATCTCCTCATCCTGATTAGCTGTGAGATTTACATTCTCTGACATAGTGGTTTTTACCTCCTTGATTATATATGCAGGAGTGGAAGCCCCTGCAGTAATGCCGATATTCTCGACATCGGGCAGCTTTAAAGCAGAAAGTTCGTCCGAATTCTCTATGTGATACGTTTTGCAATAGCGGCTGCACACCTCAGCGAGTTTGACGGTGTTGGAGCTGTGCTTACCGCCGACCACAAGCATTATGTCAGAACTTTTAGCAAGTTCAGCCGCATCTGACTGCCTTGTATCGGTAGCATTACAGATTGTATCGAATATTACAATATCGGGGTCGTCCTTCGGTATTACCTTTAAACACTCTTCCCATACTAATACATTATACGTCGTTTGCGCCACAAATGCAAGCTTTTTTCCAAAAAATTCATCATTTTTCTGAAAAAGGTCTTTTAGCTGTGAGTTATCCTTAAATACAAGATAATTCTGTGAACAATGCCCAACGATTCCCTGAACTTCCGGATGACTTTCGTCACCTGCAATAAGTATAAAGTAACCCTGAGCTGTCTTTTCAGCCACTATCTTATGTATCCTTGACACGAAAGGACAGGTGGCATCGAGCATACGATTGCCCTTAGCCTCGATCTGTCTGTAGACATCGCTGCCTACGCCGTGAGAGCGGATAACGATAGTCTCGCCTGGCTCAAGTTCGTCAACTGAGGAGATGACCCTTGCGCCCTTAGCCTGCATATCGCTCACAACGTCCTGGTTATGTATTATAGGGCCGAGCGTTGCTACTTTCGTACCCTTTTCTAATTCATTATACACCATTTTTACGGCTCTGTCAACCCCAAAACAAAAACCTGCGGACTTTGCAACAGTAACTTTACTCATTTTCAGCCTCCTTACTGCCGGATTCCGGCTGGACTTCGCCCACCAGTGCCTTTATCTCGTCCATGTAGCGGTTTTTGAGTTTCACAAGCTGTCTGGGATTCGGGTCTGTAGGGTCGTCGATATACTCAGCCGGGTCAATGGGCTTGCCGTACTTTACAGTGATGCGTGTGCGGAATTTCAGCTTTTCACCGAAAACAACGCCCACAGGGATTATCCGCTTTCCGGACTTTGCGGAGATGAGCGCCGCACCGGAGTGACCTCTGCCCACTTTGCCGGTCTTGGAGCGTGTGCCTTCGGGGAATATCATCAGATTCCTGCCCTCCTCCAGGCACTTTATGGAAGTGTCGATAACGCCGGTATCGCCCTTTCCACGGGCAACGGGGAATGCGCCCAGGGAGCGTATCAGCCATGCGAAAAGCTTGTTGTGGAAAAGTTCCTCCTTAGCCATGAATGAATGCTTCCCCAGTATTCCTGCGCCCACCAGCGGCGGGTCAGCGTTTGTGCGGTGGTTGGAGGCGTAGATGAAGTTCTCGCCCTTGGGGATATTCTCCTTGCCCTCGTAGTGCAGGTTAAAGGCTATACGCATGGCAAGCCTTACCACAAGCAGTACAAAGCCGTACATTATGCCTCTCTCCCGGTCTTGTCCTTGATGACCTTAACAATAGCCTCTGCGGACTGCTCCAGGTTCAGCTCAGTTGTGTCCACAAGAACAGCGTCCTCAGCCTGCTTCAGGGGAGCGATCTCACGGTGCATATCCTGGTAATCACGCTGGATAATGTCCTTGAGAATGTCCTCGTAAGGCGGACAATCAGGCTTCTCAGCCAGTTCCTTATAGCGGCGGTTCGCTCTCTCCTCGGCGGAAGCTGTCAGGAAGATCTTAACGTCAGCATTGGGCAGTACAACAGTTCCGATGTCTCTGCCGTCCATGATGATATTGTTCTCACGGGCGATCTTCTGCTGAGTCTCGAAAAGGTACGCACGGACTGCGGGAATAGCGGAAGTTCTTGAAGCTGCCATAGAGATCTCAGGTGTTCTGATAACGTCGGAAACGTCCCTGTCGCCCAGGAAAACTCTCTGTGCGCCGTCGATGAATCTGAGGGAAACGTCAGCCTTTTCCAGCGACTTCTCGATGTCCTCATCAGGGATATTGTTCTCGGTGATGTAAAGTGCTACAGTGCGGTAAAGTGCGCCTGTATCAACGTAGATGTAGCCCAGTTTTGCGGAAACCATTTTTGCAATGGTGCTTTTTCCTGCACCAGCAGGGCCGTCGATTGCGATGTTGATTGTACTCATATTTATTTCTCCTTTATGTAAAATTATGAACTAAGTAATCCATGTACCGATATGATAAGGTCGGTAACTATTGCACCTGCCGCAAGTACGCTGAGCAGCGCACAAGCCGGGACTGGCAGTTTCCCGGAGATCTTCCCGGAAAACGGGTGCAGCCAGAAAAAATATGCAACGGCAAGTATGCCGAATATTGCGCTTGAGATAAGGCTGGAACGGTCGAGTATGGAGAAGTACCACGTCTCATACGTCCAGAATTGCCTGTGAAAAATGAACTCCAGCAGGTACGATGCCGCCAGTTCAAATATCGTGGTGACTATGGTCGCAAACAGGAAAATGTATAGCGGGCTGTGCTTTTTACGCACCAGTATCAGCAGAAGAAACGCCCCTACTGCGTAAATCGGCACTATCGGCAGGTGGAGTATACCACGGTTCTCAAAATAGTGCCACATGACCCAGACTGTTGCAACCTCATAGCACCAGCCGATGAAACCGGCTGTGACGAACTCAAATGTATACCGGAAAATATTGCGCCAGAGCGCCGTTCTGTCCTTTGCCATATCAGAGGTACTGCGCCGCTGCATAGGCGGTGGAAAAGGCGATTTGCAGGTTGAATCCGCCGGTATAAGCGTCGGTGTCGATGACTTCTCCGGCGAAGAAAAGTCCGGGAGTTATCTTCGACTCCATAGTTTTCGGGGAAATTTCCTTTATGGAAACGCCGCCGCTTGTTACAATTGCTTCGTCGATAGGGCGGAATTTCGATATCCTCACCGGGAACGCCTTGATGAGTTCGCCGAAAGCATGGCGTTCTTCACGGGTGATGCTGTTTACTTTTTTGTCCGCCGGGATTCCGGACAGTGCGATAATTACGGGTATCATCTTCGCCGGAAGCAGTCCACGGATACCGTTTGAGAAGTCACGGTTCAGATTCTCGGCGAAGTCTCTCTGCAAGCGGCTGTCAAGCTGTTCCGGGGTAAGACCGGGTTTCAGGTCGATGACAAGCCTGCAACGGTCGGGACTTATCTTCCGCAGGTGACTGCTTGCGCTGAGGACAAGTGGTCCGGACACACCAAAGTGCGTGAACAGCATCTCACCAAGTTCCGAAAAAAGCAGCTTTTGCCCGTCATACAGGCTAAGTGTCACGTTTCTCAGTGAAAGTCCCATAAGCTCTGCACAGTACTTATCCGGCGATACAAGGGGAACAAGTCCCGGTTTCAGGTCGGTTATGGTATGACCTGCACTCTTTGCGAGAGTGTAGCCGTCGCCGGTAGAACCGGTGTTCGGGTATGACTTTCCTCCGCAGGCGATAAGCACTGAATTACTGCGGTATTCCGTATCTCCTGCCACTACTCCGCAGCAGCAGCCATTTTCAAGGATAAGTGAAGTCACACGCTCACCGATTATCTTCACGCCCAGCCGCTTCAGTTCCCTGCCCAGCGCCGCCACGATATCCTCCGCATTGTCGCTTACCGGGAACACACGGTTCCCACGCTCGGTTTTCAGCGGAACGCCCAGTTCCTCGAAGAAGTTCATAGTATCATAAGCATCGAACCCGGAGTAGGCACTGTAGAGAAATCGTGGATTTACCGGGATATTCGCCATATGCTCCTGAACGGTGCTGTTATTGGTGACGTTGCATCTGCCCTTGCCGGTGATGCGAAGTTTCCTGCCGATATTGCCGTTGCGCTCAAATATAACTGCGCTCTTGCCCAGACGTGCCGCCTGTATTGCCGCCATGCATCCGGCAGCACCTCCGCCTACAATGATAGTATCAGTCATTTGCGCCACCCAGCATCTCTTTCAGCTTACTGCGTACTTCGCTTTCAAGGTCTTTTGACCGGTCAAGCTGATATCTGCCGCCGCTGAGGGTGATGAAGTCACCTGCTCCTGCGCCGGAAGGCAGATGTGAACGGTGTATGCAGATGATTTCGTCGCCATCGTGAACTATAGCATTTTCGCCCTCAAATCTGTCAATTATCATAGACGCTCCTTTCCGTCCGGACTGCAAATGTGCTGCCGTCGGACTCTATGGTTATCGTACCGCAAAGGTCGGTACGGAAAATATTGTCGGTATATTTCATAAGCCTGCTGATCGTTTCGTCTCTTGGGTGAGCAAAGGAGTTCCCCACGCCGCAGGATATCACCGCCGCATCCGGGTGAATGGCTTCAAGGAAATCTTCGCCGGAGGAAGTTTTGCTGCCGTGGTGACCGGCTTTGTACACGCTCACTCCGCTGAGTTCCCCGGAATCCAGCATACTCTGCTCCTCATCAGTCTCCGCATCGCCTGTGAGCAGGAAGCTTACCTCGCCCAGAGTGATAAGCGTACACACGGAGCAGTTGTTAAGGTCGTCACCGTCAACTACCGGCGCAAGTATCTCCACTTTAGCGCTGCCTATGTCAAAACTCTGCCCTGCACTCACCTGCGTTATGGGAATTCCCTTTTTCCGGGCAGTTTCCAGCATATTAAGGTAGAAAGCGTCCTCTGGGACGAGTTCCTCCGGCACTGGCGAAACGAGTATCTCATCTGTCTCAAAAGCGTCCAGGATCCTTGCCATTGCGCCCATGTGATCGGAATGAGGGTGAGTACCGAGAACGTAGTCAAGATGCCGGATATGGTGGCTTTTCAAGGTGTGGATAACGTCGCTTGCGCTCTCCTCCTCACCGCAGTCAATGAGCATACTGCACACGCCGGACTGAACCAGTATAGCGTCCCCCTGCCCCACATCTATGAAACTGACACGGATCCCTGGAACGTTCTCAGGCTTATGTAAATGATTTATACAATGTGTCAGGGCAGCCGTTATAAAAACTGCCGCAACCACGCATATCAGCCGTGCTTTCGCTTTTGTGCGCTGTTTTTCTTTGAGTTTTGCCGCTTGGGTGCGGAGGGCTTCTGTGTCGGTCTGCCCTTCTGCGGACGGCTGGGTGAATTTTTCTTCCAGTTTCCCTCACCGCCCTTTCTGTCAGGAGTCTTTCTGCCTGGGAGTTCGTCCACAAGGCACTTTGGCGACGAACCGATAAGGTCACGCCGTCCGGCTTTTTTCAGGGCTTCCAGGACTATCTCACGGTTCTGCGGGCGGAAGTACTGGAGAAGCGCTCTCTGCATCGCTTTTTCATGGGGAGTTTTCGGGACGTAGACCTTCTCCATAGTGTACGGGTCAAGTTCGGTATAGAACATACTTGTGGATATCGTGCCCGGCGTTGGGTAGAAGTCCTGCACCTGCTCCGGACGGATATGGTTGTCACGGAGGAAAAGCGCCAGTTCAATGGCTTCGTTCAGTGTACTGCCGGGGTGACTTGACATAAGGTACGGAACAAGATACTGCTCCTTGCCTATACCCTTTGTTATCTCGTAAAAGCGTTTCTGGAACGCCTTGTATGCCTCGATATGCGGCTTGCCCATTTTGTCCAGGACTACTGCGGAACAATGCTCCGGGGCAACTTTAAGCTGACCGCTTACGTGGTACTTGATAAGTTCCCTGATGAATTCGTCGTTTTTGTCCTCCATAAGGTAGTCGTAGCGGATTCCTGAACGCACAAACACTCGCTTGATACCCTTTATCTGGCGTATTTTCCGGAGCATCGCCAGGTATTCTGTATGGTCAGCTTTCAGGGCAGGACATGGAGTAGGCGCTAAGCACTTCTTGCCCATGCATAGTCCCTTGCTGAGCTGTTTCTCGCAGGAGGTGTGGCGGAAATTCGCCGTCGGGCCGCCTACGTCGTGGATATAGCCCTTGAAGTCGGGCATATGCGTGATGCGCTCTGCTTCTGCTAAGACCGATTCCTCGCTTCTTACCGTAACTCGCCGTCCCTGATGAAGTGCAATGGAACAGAAGTTGCAGTAGCCGAAACAGCCACGGTTATGGGTGATAGAGAATCGCACCTCCTCGATTCCGGGAACGCCGCCCTGTTCCTCATACGACGGGTGATACCGCCGTGTATAGGGCAGGCTGTAAACGTAGTCCAGTTCCTCAGTGGTAAGGCTAAGCGCCGGCGGATTCTGCACAAGCATCATATTGCCGTGGCGCTGGATAATGGTCTTTCCGTAGACCTCGTCCTGCCAGTCGTACTGTATCTTCGTCGCCTTTGCGTACTCCGCCTTGTTCTGGCTGACCTGCTCAAATGAGGGACACTGTGCCGCACCTAAAGGCGTATTCACCGGCTCTGTCAGGTAGCAAGTTCCTCTTACGTCATGTATCGAGTGGATATCCTCGCCCTGTGCAAGCCGCTTACAGACCTCCTGTATCTGATGTTCGCCCATGCCGTACATGAGCAAATCAGCGCCGCAGTCCACCAGAACTGACGGTCTTACTGCATCGTCCCAGTAGTCATAATGAGCGAAACGGCGCAGGGAAGCCTCCAGTCCGCCAATAATAAGCGGAACATCGCCGTATATCTGCCTGATCTTCTGGCAGTACACAATAACGGCTCTGTCCGGGCGTTTTCCGCTTACTCCGCCGGGGGAATATGCGTCGTCGGAACGCTTGCGCTTGGCGGCAGTATAGTGCGCCACCATTGAATCTATATTTCCGGCAGTAAGGAGAAATGCGTATTTCGGTCTGCCGAAGCGGGTAAAGTCCCTGTCGGACTTCCAGTCCGGCTGGGAGATGATACCCACCGTAAATCCCATAGCCTCAATAAGCCGTGTGACGATAGCCGCACCGAAGCTTGGGTGGTCAACATAAGCGTCACCAGTTATGTAGATATAGTCGAACTGGGTTATGCCACGTTCTTCCATTTCTTTCCGGGTAATGGGGAGAAATTCGTCATACATCTTGCCGCTGCCTCCTTTCGGGTCAGTTTTCCATAGAATTGAGTTTCCACTGCTCAAACTGTTCTCTGCTCCAGTATACCTTTCTTGGACGTGAGCCTTCGCTCGGACCTACAACGCCCATTTCCTCCAGGTCGTCCATGATACGAGAGGCTCTTGCATAACCAAGTTTCAGTTTCTTCTGAAGCATAGTTACAGATATACCACCGCTGCCAACAGCAACATCTATTGCACGGCAGGTAAAGTCCTCGTCCGAACCTGCCTCAAAGTTCATATCGCTTCCGCCGCTGCTGCCCTTAGTCTGGGGAGTGTAGCTTTCAACAGCCGCCATAATGCCCTCATCGTACTGTACAGTGCCCTGCTCCTTGATGAAGTTGAGTGTAGCTTCAATATCGGAACTTGACGCAAAACAGCCCTGCACACGCTTAGGCTTGCCGATACCGATAGGCATATACAGCATATCGCCGTTACCCAGAAGCTTGTCCGCACCTGCCATGTCGATAATGGTTCGTGAGTCCACCTGTGACATAACGGAAAGTGCGATACGGCTTGGGATATTCGCCTTGATAAGGCCTGTGATAACATCGGTGGTAGGACGCTGAGTAGCGATGACCAGGTGCATACCTGCCGCACGTCCCATCTGCGCCAGACGGCAGATAGAGTCCTCAACTTCCTTGCCGGCAACAAGCATCATATCAGCCAGCTCGTCAATAAATATAACTATCTGCGGCAATTTCTCCATGTCCTCCTCCATTTCGGCGAGTTCATTGTAGGAGCGCAGGTCATTTGCATTAACGTCAGCGAAGGTCTGATAGCGGCGCATCATTTCCATGACCGCCCAGTTCAGCGCACCCGGCGCTTTCTTCGCATCGGTAACGATAGGAGTAAGCAGGTGAGGAATTCCCTCAAATACCTTGAACTCAACTATCTTGGGGTCGATAAGTATTATACGCACTTCCTCAGGAGTTGCGTTGTAAAGCAATGACATGATTATGGAACGGGTACAAACCGACTTACCTGAACCGGTAGTACCTGCGATGATAACGTGTGGCATCTTGGCGATATCGCCCACTACAGAGTTGCCTGTGATGTCCTTGCCCACTGCGAACGCCAGCTTGCTCTGGGCGCTCTTGAACTCGGTGGAAGCCAGTATCTCACGGATAGTAACCGTATCCTTGTTGATATTTGGAACTTCTATGCCCACTACCGACTTTCCGGGAACAGGCGCTTCGATACGCACACCCTGTGCGGCAAGGTTAAGGGCGATATCGTCCTCAAGTCCCTTGATCTTGGAGACTTTAACTCCTGCGCCAGGCTGTATCTCGTAACGGGTTATGGAAGGGCCACGGAAAATGTTGCGGATCTTTACCTCAACGCCGAAGCTCTTAAATGTGTTAACGATAGTGTCTGCCTTCTCACGCATTTCCTGTGCAGCCTCGGCACTGTTTGAACGAACGTCCGGCAGCGCCAGCAGGTCAAGTCCGGGGAGAATGTATATCTGCTGGGGAATTTCCCTCGGCTCATCATCAATAAGTTCCCCTGCTGCGGCAGCGTCACGCTTTGCCTTCTTCTCAGCCGCCTGATTTATGAGCATATCCAGTTCATCGTCAGCATCGGTTTTCTCCTCGCCGCCAACGTTTTCCGGCACAGGCTCGGAAAGCACAGGTTCATTTCGCATCACACGCTTCAGCGGCGGCAAAGGCTTAGGCTCAGGGAAAACAGGTGCGCCCTCCTCGCCGGGAAGTGGTACATCGAAGATAAATCCGTCCTCGTCGGGAATTCCTCTCGGCTCGGTATTCACCTGCGGAAGCGGCTCGACCGGCGCAGGGTCAAGGAGATTAAGGGCTTCAAGGTCGCCTCTGTAAGTATCAAGTTCCTCGAAATCGTCCACCACTGGTGGAGCGATGGGCATATCTATACTATTGCGGTTTATTGCGTAGTCGGCTGAGTAGTCTGTCTCCGAATCATCGTCCTCCTCATCGTCCTCGCCGTAGAAGCCCTCGTTGAACGTTCCGCCAAGCATAAGGCTGTTCACGCCGGCGATACAGTTCCCGATGAAGAAAAACGGTGTCATCAGCCAGCGGAAGTACTCCGGGATAGTCTTGCCGCTTGCCAGCATAGTTCCGATGAATACCAGCAGCAGGGAGATAATCCTTGCGCCGGTAGTTCCGAATACATGAAGCAGCGGGCCTGCGAAAAGGTAGCCTGCAACGCCGCCTCCATGAAGCTGTGCGCCCTCCTCGAAAAGAGCGCCGAAATTCTTGAGAAATCCCTTTGCAGGCAGTTTTCCCACGGCAAACACCTGTATGACTGCACTGGTAAGGAGTATGAAGAAGAATCCCCACCAGAACTTCCGCCCTGCATCTGCCCGGTTCTCACGGTTGCCCATGAGGACGGAAACGTACACAAGTATTATCGGCACAAAAAACGCTGATACACCGAAAAGTCCCATGATAGTGGTGTGGACTTTGTACCAGCCTGACGTACCGGGAATAAATATCATCAGTGCCATGAGTATACCCAGACCGAAAGTGATAATGGATATTCTCCGGCTTCTCTGTTCGTCCATGAGGGCGAAGCGTTCTTCTATGGAAAGTCCGCTGCCTCCGGAGGGCTTTTCCTCCTCTTTTACTTTTTCCTCCTGAACCTTTTTCTTTTTAGGTTTAGCCTTTTCGGCGGGTTCTTTCTTTGTTTTTTTGGTAGACGCTTTAGTCTGTCTTGCTGCCATATTTTCCTCCGTTATAATCAGCCGCATCATTTTCATACCTTTGCGGCGAGCTTTCTATCATATCATAAAGACACTCCAGGGCATCGCCCAGACCGCCCAGGCTGTCGATAAGCCCAAGCTTTACGGCATCTTCGCCTTCCACCACTGAACCTACGTCCATGACCAGTTCAGAGGTATTCATCATCATCTCCCGGAAAGTATCCCCATTCACCTTGCTGTGCCGGGTGATGAAGTCGATTATCCTGTCCTGCATACGGCTGAAGTAGCTGAGAGTCTGGGGAACGCCCAGGACTGTGCCGTTCATTCGTACCGGGTGAATGGTCATCGAAGCCGATGGGACGATAAACGAGCGTTTAGCGCTTACTGCCAGCGGAACGCCGATACTGTGACCGCCGCCTACCACAAGTGATACTGTAGGGGTCTTCATGCTGGCGATAAGTTCCGCAAGGGCAAGCCCTGCTTCCACATCGCCGCCGACGGTATTGAGAATAATTATCAGCCCCTTGACGCTCCTGTCCTGCTCGATAGCCACAAGAGCGGGTATGATATGCTCATACTGCGTGGTCTTGTTCTGCTTGTCGAGGACGTAATGCCCCTCTATCTGCCCGATTATATTAAGGCAGTGGATAAGGTGGCGTGAGTTCTGCGACTGAGTATCGCCGTTATCCTGAGATATTACCTGGTTATTGTCTGAATCATTTTCGCACATGATCGAAGCCTCCTGAAAAAGAATATCAGGGTAATTATGCCCGTCTGTGCAAGAACATATACATATTTATTATAAACGATTGAAGCCATTAAGTCAATACCCGGCGGCGGTATGCTGTTGATTTCGCCCAAAAGGGACACAAATCCACGAAAAAATTTTTTTGATTTTTTTTTGAAAAGTACTTGCTTTTTCTGAAAATATATGTTATAATCTTAATGTTGTCTAATTTAGATTTTCAGAATTTATAAGGAGGTGCAGCCTGATGGCAAAGTGTGATATCTGCGGAAAGGGAGTTACTTTCGGAATCAAGGTCTCCCACTCTCACAGACGTACTAACAGAACATGGAAGCCTAATGTAAAGCGAGTTAAGGCTATCGTCAAGGGTACTCCTTGTCATATCTACGCTTGCTCAAGATGCCTGCGTTCTGGTAAGGTCGAGAGAGCATAATTACGGTTCACAAGAATTTAGAGCGTTCCTGTTTTCAGGGACGCTCTTTTCTTTTAATGTGTAATTACCGTGAGCGTAAGCGAACGTAATATAACAAAAATCCGGCAACCCTTAGAGACTGCCGGATTTTTGTTATATTACTTTACCTTTTCAGCAAGACCTGCGATCTTCTGATCCTTTACTGCCTTTGCTACAAGTCCGGCTACGATGTTAGCACCCTTCTCGCAGAAGTGTGTGCCGTCGGTAGAGCCTTCAACTGCACCCATAAGGTGATAGCTGAGTGCTGTGTTATAGCCTACGGAATTGTAGTGGTTTACCATAAGTGTATTCAGGTCGATGCAGGGAACGCTGTACTTGCTTGCAAGCTGCTTGCAGGCATCGCAGTAGTTTGTGTAGCTGTTAACGAATTTGCCGCCAGAGTATGCCTTCATACCGATAACTGTTGTTACAAGTATGGGAGTTACACCCTTTGCCTTTGCGGAGTTGATGAACTCTGTCATGTACCACTCATATGAACCGCTTGTGGGGTTGTTGACGTTTCCGCAAGTGGGAGCGTATCTGTCAGCATTTGATGCGCCTGCATCATTGATAGCGAACTGTATCATTACATAGTCGCCTTCCTTGGAGTCATCAAGGATACCCTGCCATCTGCCCTCGTCGTAGAACTTCTTAGTGCTTCTGCCTGCGATAGAACGGTTGTCAACGGTTAAAGTGTCGTCGAAGTAGTCGCCAAGGTAGTAGCCCCAGCCCTGCTGAGGAGCGTACTGGGCTCTGTAGGACTGTACAGTTGAGTCGCCTGCGATAAAGAGTGTAGGTGTATCATTTCCGCCAGGCTGGATCTCTGATGAGGGGTCGTAAGTCTCAGCGAAAGGCTCGTCTGTCAGAACAAGGCTGATGTAATCCAGGTTCGGGCCGCCCTCATTAGTTGCAGATGCAAGCTTGATAGTATTGGGGCCGCCTCTCAGGGGGAGAACTATACCGTACTCTGTCCAGTCAGTCCATGAACCTGTACTTGGGAATGACTGCATCCAGTATTCGCCGGTATCACCATTTACATGGATAGACATCTTTCTGTCGTTTGCAGAACCGTTAGCAAAACGGATATGTGTCATGTAGTTGCCGTCCTGGGGAACGTCCACGTCAAAGATGATGTTACTTGTGTTGGTGTTGTCCAGGTTTATGTAAGCATCTCTTGTGTAGCCAGCGTTTGTGTTTTCGATAACGCCATCAGTCCAGTACTGGTCAACAGCGTAGTAAACACCGTAGTAAGTAGTTGTTGTAGTTGTGGTAGTTTCCTCGGTAGTAGTTGTTGTGGTTGTAGTTGAAGGAGTAGTTGTAACTATCTCCGGCAGACCGATAAGACCTGCATCATACTGCTGGATAAGTGCAGCGTCCTTAGCTGTGATAGTGCCGTCCTGGTCGAAATCTGCATTGAGGATACCGTCATCTTCAAGAGGATACTTTGCCTTATTTGTAACGTACTGAAGCACACAAACGATATCAGAAACGCTTATGCTGCCGCTGCAATCTGCATCACCGAGGGTGATCTTCTTGCCCGGTATTTCAGGCTCTTTTTCGGTAGTAGTTGTTGTAGTAGTGGTGGTAGTTGTAGTAGTGGTGGTTGTTGTAGTAGTTGTTGTGGTAACGGGGTAGTCAACCTTTTCCATTATCCACTTCTGGCAGTTGTGGTTATTGAGTTCCCACTGCTGAACGTTAGCGCCTGCACTTGTGAGAGCGCTTCCTACCTCGACTGCTCTTGCGTCACGGGAAGCTCTGGTAGTGATAGTAACAGTGCCGTCGCCGTTGTCGAGTATCTTGAAGTACTGGTCGCTGTAGCCGTTCTTGGTAGAAATAACGATATTTCCGCCGTTTCCGGACTCGCCGTTATCAACGTACATACAGTAAGTTTCACCGTCAGCCAGATTTGAGTAGAACCAGTAGTAATCGCCTACTGCCTGCTTCATTACCCATGTGTTGTGGTCAGCAGGACCGTCAGCGCCCCACTGCTGCACATTAGCGCCAGCCTCAGCCTTACCGCCTGCAACTTCAAGGTACAGACCGCTGTTGACGTTCTTGAACATATAGCTTGCGCCCGGTTCGGGAGTGATAGCAGGCTTAACGCCTATCTGGAGGAGGGACTGCATTATCTCAGCAAGCTTCTGAGAGCCCTTCTTGCTCTGGTGGAGGTCATCTGCTGAACCGTTAGCCTGGATAGCGTAGTAGTCAGCCATTCCGTCATATCCTACTGACAAGCCGAAATCCTGCCAGGGAGTGAACAGGTCAACAACCTTAACGTTCTCCGCAGCACCGATGCTGTCAAGCTGACCGCCGAACCAGCGTCCGCCCAGGAGAGGACTTCTTGTAAGGTCACCACGTCTGCCCTGCTGCTTAACGAGGATTACTTCCATTCCCTTAGCCTTGGCACGCTTTACCATGTCAGTAACATATGATGTATACTCGTCAGCATTTGAGTAATTGGTATCATTGATACCGATAGAGATTATGTAGTAGTCGCCGGATTTACCGTACTTTTCGATAGCGTCGAACTGTCCGCCTTCAACGAAGCCCTTGGCGTACTGACCGCTTGAAGCCATATTTCTTATCTGGTATGCATTTCCCACATATCCGCCGAAGAACTGACCCCAGCCGTGCTGAGCGGTATCTGCGGTATTGTAGTAGTTTGCAACGGTCGAGTCGCCGCATATCCATATAGTAGGATTCATAGCGCCGGTAGTATTGAGCTGAGTTATCTCGATAGCTGAGATAGAGAACTGTGTGCCAGCCCTTCCTGCAACAGCCTGGATATTGAGCTGACCGTCAGTAACGGGGATCTGGATAGTCTCAGTAGCATTAAGACCGGTGAGGTTTATCATCTGGAGCATACCTTCCATTTTAATGGAGGTACGGGAAACGTTACCTGTAGTAACAGATACCTGATACAGACCGTTCGGCAGGTCAACGTTGAAGGTATTGCTGGCATCCTCGCTCTTGAACTGTACCGCATCGCTTCCAGCGCCAGTGCCGCCAGCGCTTACGTTAGCCACATTGCCGGTCTGTGCGAAGCCGTAGCCCTTTGAAGCGCTGTAGCCATCTGTTGCGGAAACGCCGGTATAGCCGCTTGTAACTCCGCCAGAGCCAAAGTCGAATTTCCAGTTAGCCTGAGCCGCCTGCGCATTAAGAGTGCCGCTTCCGGAAGCAAGGTTCAAACCTGCAAACATGGAAACAGACAAAGCCGCAGAGGTCAGACCGCTTATAAGCTTTCTGATTTTCATAAGATACTCCTCCAATTTCTTTACTTGTAAATTTTTTTGAAATTATTCGTACTTTTTACTTTATTTAATGATAGCACAATTCCGCAATAAAGTCAATATAAAAATTATGCAGAATCGAATCATTTTCATGACTTTTTACTTATCGTACTTATTTTTAATATGCAAAAAAGCGTACTAAGCTTAAAGCACAGTACACTTTTTTGCATAACGTTCTTTTTTATTGCAATATTCATCCACTTTCATCACTCGTCCCAGGGGGATATAGCAACAGCCTGTCTGCCAAGTTCTTCATAGCGATGTTCTGCAAGAGTTCGCTCGTAGACCGTAGCTGAACCGGCGGTAGGGTCTTGAAAATAGTAAAAATCGTCATCGTATCCCACCAGCACCATACAATGCTCATTTGATACCCAGGTGAACTCCTCCCCTGTTTCGTCGATTATCCAGGTATTCTCCTCCTTGACCTCAGTTTCAGCCATATTCAGGCTTGCCCAGATAATTACAGGCGTACCGTAGTCAATGTACTCCATACACAGGTCACTCAGACTCAGCCCGGTAAGGTTCACCGCATCATAGAACTCGTCCTCAAGCACTCTGTTAAGTGCCTTCAGAACTGCACCGCTATAGCAGCCGTAGCCATGACTGTCGTAGGGGTCGCCAATGAAGGCTTCATTCGGGTCGCCTGCGTGGAGGACATTATCATCGTCCAGAGTAACCTCCACTACGTCCATATACCCCTCCTCGATCAGATCTGAGGGAGATATCTCAAAGCCGTAGAAGTTCAGCAGCATGGATGTGCTTACCAGTTCGCAGCCGGTAGGATAATCGTCCTGATTAGTGAAAGGCACATCAAGGTAGTAAATAAGCTCCGGTATCTCAGGAGTCGGAGGCGGTACAAACTTCTCCTCGGTAGTTTCCTCCGTTTCCGGCTCTGTTTCTGGTTCAGGATCATCAGCAGGTGCAGTTTCAGGCTCAGCCTCGGTTTCAGGCTCAGTTTCGTCCTCACGTTCCGGGATATCAAGCTTGTCTGAATATCTGTCCTTCATGTCATCAAGCTGCTCCTGTGAAAAGGTCGGCTCCTCGGTAGTTGGTTCTTCCTCCTCAGTAAATGGCTGTTCACCAAAAGCATCGGTTACTGTTATATCATCAGTGCAGCCGGTAAGCAGAGCAAAGGCTGCGATCAGCGGTAATATCCTTTTCATTTTATCCTCCGTGGCTGTGGTGTATATTATATACACATTTAAGAATGTCAGAATGTCACACTCCGGCTGCAAAAAAACTGCAAATTTTTTCTCTAACCTTTGACAACCGGCTTCTTAACTGTTACAATAATACTATAGGCAACACCGCACAAAGACCGCCTGACGGCTTTGTGGCACATCTGCTTGCATATTTTCCGGCATCTTGCACACAAATTTCTTGGCATACGTCAGTATGCCTGCGAAATTTCTGCACAATCTGCCGAAAAATCTGACTGCGCATCTGCACCACAATCTCTGTGCGGTGTTGCCTATACCTAATTATTATCAGTTATTTCAGCGGAAAAGTCAAGTGCTTTCCGCAAATTTCAGCAGGGGTGACAATATGATAAATATTCTAATTATTGAGGACGATGAAAACATTGCTCACATGATAAAGGCTACACTCTCTATCGTAGACTATAAAGGACATTGCTGCTATGACGGCATTTCCGGCGCTGAGGAGGCTATGAAGGGCAGCTACGACCTTATCCTACTGGACATCATGCTGCCGGGTATGGACGGTTTTCAGGTCATGGACAAGATAAAAAGCTGCGGTACTCCCGTTATTTTCCTGACAGCCAAGCAGGACGTTGCTGACAAGGTTAAGGGACTGCGTCTGGGCGCTGAGGACTATATCGTAAAGCCCTTTGAAGCCCTGGAACTCCTCGCCCGTGTGGACGTGGTCCTGAGGCGCTCCCACAAGACTCACGAAATGCTCACATACAGGGATATCGCTATCGACACCTCCCGCCATACCATTACCAAAGGCGGCGAACCAGTCCAGCTTACACCAAAGGAATTCGATGTTATCGTTTACTTCCTCCAGCATCAGGACATTGCCGTTACCCGTGAGCGGCTATTGTCGGCTGTCTGGGGCTACGAATTCGGCGGAGAGAGCCGTACTGTCGATATCCACGTCCAGCAGGTGCGCCGTAAACTCGACCTGAAAGACTGCCTCATCACTATCCCCAAACTGGGCTACCGTCTGGAATCTGAGGGCAAGTCATGAAGCTGTGGCAAAAGCTGTTTCTCAGCTCGCTTTCGCTGATAATTATTGCCATCGACATAGTCTCCGTGACTATCCTCAGCAATAACCACCGGCTTCTCCTGGAGCGTGAAAAATCCCATGCCGTCCGGGAATTTGATTACTTCGCAGCATCGTTCGCAAATGCCCTGACTTATGAGCAGCTAAGGTCTGACAAAGTAGCCCTTACAGACGAGGACATCTCCGCTATCGCTGACGACCTTTTCAGCCGAAGCAACCGCCCCTCAGCCGCTTTCAAAACAGACGGCACTCTTGTGGCGATGAACATTTTCAATGAGCTCGGCATACCTGTCAGCGATCAGGAATACCTTAACAGCGTCCTTAATGGCAATAATAACTACACTGTAAGGATATTCTCAGACGAGGGATTAAGTCTGCTGACTATCGGCTCACTGACTGAAGCTGCCGGGGAGAATTACCTGCTCATCACTGCTACTGACGTTTCAGAGATATACACCATGAAGGAACAGCAGACCCGGTTCATACGCCAGGTAAGTATCATTTCTGCGGCAGTGGTATCGCTGATACTCCTTGTGACCACAATGCTCCTGCTGCGCCCTCTGAGCCGGCTGAATACCTACACAAAAGCCATTGCCGGCGGAAACTACCGCATACGCATACGCAAGCGTGGAAGCCAGGAATTCCGGGAACTGGCGGAGAATATGAACATCATGGCGGACGCTGTACAGAGCCATGCACAGCGGCTCGAAAAAATCGCTGAGGACAGGCAGACTTTCATAGGCGACCTTGCCCACGAAATGAAAACTCCCCTGACTTCGATACTGGGCTTCGCCGACCTGCTCCGGATACGCAAAAACGTCAGCGACGAGGAACGTATGGAGTACGCATCGGTCATAGTTGACGAAACTAAGCGCCTGCGCTCACTTTCCGGTAAACTCATGGAGCTTACTGCCATGTCCGGTACGGAAATCGTCAAGTCACCTGTCAGCCTGAACGATATGATAAGGGATACTCAGAACGCCCTTGTGCCAGTCCTTGGCAAGAACCAGGTAACACTGAAATGCCAATGCGACGATATCACTCTTTCCGCCGATGAGGAACTTTTCAAGTCCCTGCTCTACAACATCATCGAGAACGCCGCAAAAGCTTCCGGAAAGGGTCAGGAGATCGACCTTACTGCCCGTAAAAAGGACGGTGCTGTGGTCATTGCCATTACCGACCACGGTATAGGTATGAGCGAGGAGGACGCTGCAAAGGTTTTCCAGCCGTTCTATATGGTGGATAAGTCCCGCAGCCGTAAAGCCGGAGGTGCCGGAATCGGTCTGGCACTTTGCGAGAAGATAGCAAGCCTGCACTTTGCGAAACTTTCCATTAAAAGCAAGCTTGGCGAAGGCACTACCGTTTTCATCAGCATCGGAAAGGTGGCTGTTCTATGAGGGATAATATACTTTTCGCCGCACTTCTGGTAATAATACTGACCGTCGGCTTCTACTTCGTCCCCGTGGGTGTATTCCTTGATGACGAGAACACCGTCGCTGAAACCGTTATCGCCCGTGAACAGAACTCGGAACAGGCAATATACCTTACTGCCGACAAATCCCCCTCACCTATGGACATCTACGATGCCGGCAGAAGCCAGCCGGTAAAGGGACTTACCGAGCGCCGGTGTGCCGCATCTGCACTTGCCGCCGCAATGAGCCGTTACTCCGATTCCACCGTTATATCCGCCGAGGAGGGCGAGCATCTGGTGAGCCAGTGGCGCATTACAGGCAGCGGTCTGTTCTGCGTCAGCAAGTGGAAACACAAAAACCTGAAGGGCAATACTCAGTATATGGACTGCGTTATCGACCCGGACGGGCTGAGTATACACTATATACGCTTTTATACCGACGACGAGCCGAAACTGTCCGCTTATGACATGAATTCAGCTCTTGATAAGCTGGACGATTATTCCCGCAGCTTCTACACCGACCTGGGCGAATATGAGTACGACCTGGAAGCAGTATACACTCCAGGCGGGAACATTCCGGATCTGCCGTACCTGGTAAATGACCTTGCATCATATCCTCAGCTTCTGGAAACCGAGTACCCGGCGCTGGACTACTACTCTCTCTATGAGTGTTTCACTCAGCGGTATGACCTTATGGTAAACCTTATCACAGACAACGGACTTGATTCACCGCTGACACGGTTCTGGCTTGCACCTCTTAGTATAATGAACGTCAGCATAGGCTGGTCGAGTACAAATACAGTATTTTCCACCCTTAACAGGATAATGGAAAGCTGTCCGCCTATGACCGCATCGTATACCGCCCAGCAAAGCCGTATCTGGCAGACTATATCCCTCGTCGATGAAGGAAGTGTGACGCTTATATACAACATCGGCAAAGACGAGGTTGAAGGCTTCTTCGTTACATGACAGCAAAAACGCTCCCTGTAAAAAGGGAGCGTTTCTGCGTATATATGGTGTATTGTGGAAATCGTTTTACTGGGAGATCATCACCTGTATCTCATGTGCGTCCTTTGCGTCAACGGAGTTGTCCTCGTTGATGTCGCAGTTGAACTGTGCCTGGATATCCAGGGGGTACTTCTCAGCATTTGCGCCGAACTGGAGTACGCTTACAACATCGGAAATGGTAGCGTCTCCGCTGGAATTTGCGTCGCCCTTAGGTGCGAGAGCATCTATATTTCTTTTTATGGAAACAGGATCATATGCCATTCTTCCCTCGACCCCATAAGTCTTGATGTTTAATTCATTCTTGAGTACAACTGTAGTTTCCCATACCTCGTCGATAGTAGTTCCCTCAGGGTATACCATATATGAACCGCCATGTTCTTCATAAGGAGTCAGTGTGCCTTTCAAGCCCCTGCGCTCCAGTTCTGCATTGGCATTATTGATCTCATCTGCATCGCTTACAGGGTCATAGACATTATCAGCGTGAACGGCACCGCCAAAGTATATGACTGCGCCATAAACGTCATTATTGCCGAAAGTAATGTTTGCTGAGCCGAGTTCGTACCTTTCAGACAGATAGTTCAATATCTTTCTTGCGATCCTTATATTTTCTGCATCATTTTCAGAGCCGTATCCGACGACTAAACGTACATATTCTCTGCCTTTAACCGGATGATTCGTAGCACCGATTCTGCAATCGTCATCAGAAAGGTCAAGTGCAGTTTCCATGTCAGATAGCATCTCAGCTATAGCAGCTTCATCAAAGATGCCATTTATGTTGAAAAATGACAGTGTTCCCTGATCTAAGACAATGTATGCTTCAGTGGAAGCTCCATATTCTGAAACCTCGAATCCTTTAATGAAAACCTGTTCGACCTTTGTGGTATCACCATTATAACCCATTGCGTTCAGTGCATTTGCTGAAACTGCGGAATCGGTGCAGTTGATAGATTCTACATACTCAAAGAACTGAGGGAATCTTTCTCTGGGGCTTGCTATCCTGATAACGTTGGCAGTATTGCCGGATATGTCGATGCCGCCGCCCTCGGCGTTTTGGACACTTTCGGGGGAAGATGCGACAATGGAAAGTCCCAGGTCATTGTAGATAGCCTTAGCCTGTGCAAGCTGCTGCTCTGTAGTTACCTCGCCGCCGGGAACAAGCCATATCTCTCCGCCGCTTTCAGAATAACGTGTATCCCCGGCAGACTTTACCTCGATGGTGTAGTCCAGGGAATTATCCTCGATGTACTGCCTGAGCGCTGCTTCATTCTCACTGCTGTATGCAAGCATATTGTCCTCGCAGTAGAAATAGTGTACGGAGTAAACTTTATCAACAATGTTGAAACTGCTTATCATTCCGGCTTTTTTCAGTATTTCGCACATATCCTGGAGTTCAGTCACATTGGAGTAATACTCCAAAGTCTTTTTGCCGTCTGTTTTAGCGGAAATCACCTTCCTGCTGCCGTCACCGAAAGCAGTATCCAGCCACAGAACATCGCCGTACTTTTCCTGTAAAAGTGCTTCTGCTGCCTCAGTTGTAACTGACTCTGCAAGAGTGAAACAAGCGTGCTTGAAAACGTCCTTTTCATCAACACCGATAAACTCCGTTCCGTCAGCGTTAACGTAAACATCTTCAAATTCACCTGCGTTAGTTCCGTTCCAGAGTGCCCAGTCAAACAGATGCCAGTCATCAACTGTGCCATATCCTCCGGACATTTCAGTGCCTATAAGTTCCTCCAGTGCGGGGATAGTGTCACGCTCGGTATACACAGCATCAGCCGGAACTGCACTCACTGCGGAAAGTGCCATTATAAATGCCATAGCTGCGGAATATGCCCTCTTTTTCATCATAGTGATTACCTCCTTTATAATGGGCGTGGATTTGTTTCTTTACCTATTAGTCGCAGGAACGGCGGCAATGTCTAAGCATTTTTCCGGATTTGTATACCTGCACAGTTTTTTGGGTTCGTCTTGTGCATATATAATAAAGGGCTGCGCAGACTATTCCACGCAGCCTTTGGGTTATTTTGTAAACGCCGCTTCCTTTTCCCGGATAAAGTATCCCTGCGCCGCATTGCACACCGGGCAGTTGCGGGGAGGCTCTGAACCGATGTGGATATGACCGCAGTTCAGACATATCCAGACCTCCTGAGTGGAGTCGCTGCGAAAAAGTGCGTCCTGCGCCATAAGTCCGGAGTAGTAGTCGAATCGCTCCAGGTGGCTTTTCTCTATCTCCCCTATCATGCGGAACTTGTCCGCTATATCCTGGAAACCCTCGCTTGCGGCGATCTTTGCGAAGTCCGGGTATATGATCTCCGCCTCCTCACGCTCGCCCTTTGCGGCAGCGTCGAGAAGCTGTTTCACGTCGGTGTAAACGTCCGCCGGGAATCCTGCGCAGATGTCGATATTCTCCCCGGCACATTCCCCCAGCAGCTTGAAGAACACCATAGCATGACGCTCCTCCTGCTCGGCGGTAAACCGGAACATTCGCTCTATTCCCACAAGCTTCTGCTGCTGTGCGGTAAGCGCCGCCATATAGTACCGCTGCCGTGACTGGCACTCTCCGGCAAATGCACGCATAAGGTTTGTACGGGTCTGGCTTTCCTTAAAATTCAATGGGCATACCTCCTTTTACAGGAAGTATGCCCATTATTTATAGTATTATACCAATCACAAAAAGGGCGGACTTTTTACCGTCCGCCCCCAATATGTTAAATTAGTTCACGCTTCTCTTAACATAAGATGTGTGGAGAATGTGGTGAGCCTTCTCGCTTCCTGGCTGACCGAAGAACTCCTCGTAAACCTGCTTGATAGCAGGGTTATCGTGAGACTGTCTCAGAGGCATTGACTTATCCAGGTTGTAGAGAACCTTAGCTCTCTCAGCTCTGATGTCAACGAAGTTTCTTATGCCCATAGGAACCTGAGGCTGACCGCCGCCGTTTACGCAGCCGCCGGGACAAGCCATGATCTCGATGAACTGAGCGTCGCACTCGCCGCTTCTGATCTTGTCGAGGATCTCTCTTGCGTTGGACAGACCGCTTGCAACAGCAACCTTAACTTCCATACCGCCAACATTGTAAGTAGCAGTCTTGATGCCCTCTGTACCTCTAACCTCAGGCAGTTCTGTAACAGTCTCGCCTGTAAGGGTATGAACAGCAGTACGCAGAGCAGCCTCCATAACACCGCCTGTAGCGCCGAAGATAACGCCAGCACCAGTGGAGATGCCCAGCGGATCGTCGAACTTCTCATCAGGCAGACCCAGGAAGTTGATACCTGCACGCTCGATCATTCTTGCCAGCTCACGAGTTGTGAGAGCGATATCAACGTCAGGAACGCCGGCAGCAGACTGGTCATCTCTGCCGATCTCGAACTTCTTAGCTGTACAAGGCATAACGGATACCATAACGATATTCTTAGGATCAATGCCCATCTTCTCAGCGTAGTAAGTCTTAGCTGTAGCGCCGAACATCTGCTGAGGAGACTTGCAGGTTGAAAGGTGATCGAGAAGATCAGGATAGTAATGCTCGCAGAACTTTACCCAACCAGGTGAGCAGGAAGTGATCATAGGCAGTACGCCGCCATTCTGAACACGTCCGATGAACTCGTTAGCTTCCTCCATGATAGTAAGGTCAGCAGCGAAATCGGTATCGAATACCTTATCGAAGCCCAGTCTGCGCAGTGCAGCAGCCATCTTGCCCTCAACGTTTGTACCGATAGGCAGACCGAATGCTTCACCCAGACCAGCTCTTACAGCAGGAGCAGTCTGTACCAGAACTGTCTTCTCAGGATCAGCGATAGCAGCTAAAACGTCCTTTGTGAAGTCCTTCTCAGCGATAGCGCCAACAGGACATACAGCGATACACTGACCGCAGGATACACAGCTTGTCTCGCCCAGACCCATATCGAATGCAGAGCCGATGAATGTCTTGAATCCTCTCTCATTAGCGCCGATAACGCCGATGCCCTGTGTCTTGGAGCATACAGCTACGCAGCGGCGGCAGAGGATACACTTGTTGTTGTCACGGTACATATGAGCAGCAGTATTATCTATCTCATACTCATTTCTTGCGCCGTCGTACTTGGAAGCGTCCTCAACACCGTAGTCCTTACAGAGCTTCTGAAGCTCGCAGTTACCGCTTCTTACGCAGGAGAGGCACTTTCTGTCGTGTGTGGAGAGGATAAGCTCCAGAGTCTTCTTACGTGACTCGATTACCTTAGGAGAGCTTGTGAGGATCTCCATGTTATTTGAGCAGGGGTATACGCAGGCAGCAACCATACGGAAGCCTCTGCCCTCGTTTACCTCAGTAACGCAGATACGGCAAGCACCGATCTCGTTGATCTCTTTCATATAGCAAAGTGTGGGGATCTCGATACCTGCAATATGAGCAGCCTCAAGAACAGTAGTACCCTTGGGGACGGAGATCTCACAACCGTTAACTTTAACTGTGATATTTTCCATTGATTATTCCTCCGCTTATTTCTTGATGATTGCCTTGAACTTACAAGTACCCATACAAGCGCCGCACTTTACGCACTTATTAGTGTCGATAGCCAGAGCAGGCTTCTTCTTGCCGGGAGCTGTGTAGTCTGTAACAGAGATAGCATCAGCAGGACACTGCTTAGCACACATACCGCAGCCGAAGCACTTGTCAGCAACGATCTCATAGCTGAGAAGATCCTTACATACGCCAGCGGGACATCTCTTTTCTACAACGTGAGCAACATACTCATCACGGAAGCATTTCAGAGTAGACAGAATGGGGTTAGGAGCAGTCTGACCCAGACCGCAGAGGGAGTTAGCCTTTACATGGTAAGCCAGTTCCTCCAGCTTGTCGATATCCTCAAGAGTGCCCTTACCCTTGGTGATCTTGTCCAGGATCTCCCACATTCTCTTAGTACCGATACGGCAGGGAGTACACTTACCGCAGGACTCGTCAACAGTGAACTCAAGGAAGAACTTAGCGATATCGACCATACAGTTATCCTCGTCCATAACGATAAGTCCGCCTGAACCCATCATAGAACCGATACTGATAAGGTTATCGTAGTCGATCGGGATATCGAAATGCTCAGCAGGGATACAACCGCCGGAAGGACCGCCTGTCTGTGCAGCCTTGAACTTCTTGCCGTTGGGGATACCGCCGCCGATCTCCTCGATAACTTCACGGAGAGTTGTACCCATGGGGATCTCAACCAGACCTGTGTTCTTGATCTTACCGCCAAGAGCGAATACCTTAGTACCCTTTGACTTCTCAGTACCCATTGAAGCGAACCACTCAGCGCCATTGAGTATGATCTGAGGGATATTAGCGTATGTCTCAACGTTGTTGAGGATAGTAGGCTTCTGGAACAGACCTTTTTCAGCAGGGAAAGGAGGTCTGGGACGAGGCTCACCACGGTTACCCTCGATAGAGGTCATAAGAGCAGTCTCCTCACCGCAAACGAACGCACCAGCACCCAGACGAAGATCAATATCGAAGCTGAAGTCTGTGCCGAAGATGTTCTTGCCCAGCATACCAGTCTCACGAGCCTGCTTGATAGCGATGTTCAGACGCTCAACAGCGATAGGATACTCAGCACGAACGTAGATGTAACCCTGCTTAGCGCCGATAGCGTAACCAGCGATAGTCATAGCCTCAAGAACTACATGGGGATCGCCTTCGAGAACGGAACGGTCCATGAATGCACCCGGGTCGCCCTCGTCGGCATTACAACAGACGTACTTCATATCAGCGTTGGGAACGATATTTCTTGCCAGCTTCCACTTCATACCAGTGGGGAAGCCGCCGCCTCCACGTCCACGCAGACCGGAGTCGAGGATAGTCTGGATAACGTCCTCAGGCTTCATCTCTGTGAGTACCTTGCCCAGAGCCTTGTAACCGTCTCTGCCTATGTACTCATTTATATTCTCAGGGTCGATAACGCCGCAGTTTCTCAGAGCAACACGGTGCTGCTTCTTATAGAATGCGGTATCGTCGAGAGCCTTGATTGTATCGCCTTCAACAGTCTCCTCGTAGAGGAACTCCTTAACGGGGTTGCCCTCAAGCAGATGCTCCTTAACGATGCGGGGGATCTCCTCAACGTCAACACGGGAGTAGAATGAACCCTCAGGGTATACGATCATGATAGGGCCTCTCTCGCAAAGACCGAAGCAGCCGGTCTTAACGATCTGAACCTTCTCAGCAAGACCGTTGGAAGCCAGTTCTTCCTCAAGCTTAGCGATGATCTTGTGAGAGCCGGAAGATGTACAGCCTGTACCGCCGCAAACGAGGACGTGTCTATCATATTTTGAAGAAGCGCTGCCGCCATGTGTTCTCAGGCCAACCTCGCCTGCCATGGAATCTCTGACAACCTTGAGTTCTTCAAGAGTCTTCATATGTTTTCCTCCTATAAAGTTATTGTGATTTATGCTGTGTACTTAGCGATGATCTTATCCACATCATCAACAGTAAGACGGCCGTAAACGTCCTCATTTACTGTCAGAACGGGAGCCAGACCGCAAGCGCCGATGCAGCGGCAAGCGTCCAGGGAGAACTTACCGTCAGGTGTACATTCGCCGCCGTTGATGCCGAGCTTTTCGATAAGCTTGTTGTAGATATCGCCTGAGCCCTTAACGTAGCAGGCAGTACCGAGACAGACAGAGATAGTATACTCACCCTTGGGATAGAGTGAGAACTGAGCATAGAAAGTAACTACGCCGTAGATCTTTTCCATAGGGATACCAGTTCTGTCGGAAATGATCTTCTGCACCTCTATCGGGAGGTAGCCATAGATCTCCTGAGCCTTCTGGAGAATGGGCATAAGAGCGCCCTGAGTGTCCTTCTTCTCATCTATAACAGCGATGAGCTGAGCCTCCTGTTCGGGAGTACCCTTGAAAGGAACTGTGGATTTAGCTGAATTCATTGAGAGAACCTCCTTTTTGTATAAATGTGAAAGAAATAACAAAATCTCACGGAGAGTTAAAGTATATTCTGACTCACATATCATAATGTATTATACCATATATACCGGAAAATTTCTATCTACAATTTAGACTAATTCGCTCGGATTTTCTTGTGCATTTTCTACAATATAGTTCCACTTAGTTTGGTTAGTTCGTTCTAACTTTCCTATTCTGACAATTTTACTGGGTTTAATTGTAAATTAGTATTACTGCCGTTTTTCCGCATCGGGTAAAAGTTTTTCCGGAAATATCTATTTAAAAGGTATAGACATTGTTTTTTGAATTTCTCTATATTTTCATGGCAACAGCATTTACTTTTTGGGAATTATTTAAGTCGCCCGTTTCTTTTACTAAATTTGTCTGTTTTACGGACGTTCCGCCAAAGGGGGACACCCAAGTGGAAAAAGGGGGAGGAACAAATTAAACCCGACAAAAATCGGCATTTCCTCCCCC
>JAGBJO010000037.1 GCA_017934425.1 Ruminococcus sp. | reverse complement strand
CATGCACGTCTTTTCGTCAAATTTTGCCGGTGACTGCGTTAAAAATCCTTGAAGGGCGACAGCCCGTCGGCGGATTTTTGCCTTGCCACCGACAAAATTATGCCTGAAAATCCGTACATTCACCCTATGTGTACAGGTTCTTAGAAATTTTCCTTTACAGGTCTTGTTTCTTTATAAACATTTTGTATGCGTTGTCAGCGATTATCTTTGTAGACGCAAGATCCATTCCACCGCCTACAATACCGCCCACAACAGGCAGCAGTTTTGTCAGTACCAAAGCACCTTTCTCACCGGTCTTTGTAATAAGCCGGAAACCCACCTTTTTATTGATAGACCTCAGCACCGTTGCGGGTATCTTTTTTATAGCAGCATCCGCAGCCTTTTCGCCGATCTTGATAGCACTCTGTTTCATAAGGTCTGCGGCGGCGTTACCTACCAGACATACATAACACATTGTCTGGACCTGGTCGGAATTCAGGTCAAAACCGCCCATATGAGCCAGTGCCGCAACCATTCTTAGCTGAACGTAAAGGACACTTCCCACGTTCGCCGGAATAGCCACCGGGAGAGTGATAAGTCCGCCCAGATTGGTAACAAACCCGGAAGTAGTGCATTTTGCTATCTGGTAATTGATAAACGACCGGGCAGCCTTTTCAACGCTGCTGTGTTTGGCAAGGTAATCGTCCGCAAGCTGGCTTACGGGCTGACTTACCTTCGGAACACCGTCAAGTACTTTTTCATAAACGTTGTCGAGAACAGCCACCATTTTGCTGTCAGTAAGAAGTTCAGCCATAAGTATCCACCTTCTATATTTGCTCGCCTGTAACAGCCCAGTTCATAGCGCCGGTTATCTTAACATCGGCAAACTGACCGATAAGGGAACTGTCGCCGGGGAACTCAACGATGATGAACTCGCTGCTTTTGCCGGAAACATATCCCTCACGCTTTTTGGAAACGCCGTCCACCAGCACACGCATATTCCTGCCGATGAACCGCTTGTAGAATTCGCTTGACACTTCCCTCTGCACTTCCAGAAGCCGGCGCATACGCTGACCCTTTTCCTCCTCGTCGATAGCGTCGGGCATTTCAGCCGCTTTAGTACCGCTGCGCTTTGAGTAGATGAAGGAGTAGATGTTGTCGTACTTCACTTTCTGCACAAGGTCGAGAGTCTGCTGGAATTCCTCCTCAGTCTCATTCGGGAAACCCACGATAAGGTCAGTCGTCAGAGAGAACTCCGGGTCACGGCTGCGGATATACCCCACAGTTTCAAGGTACTTGTCCACGGTATAGCGTCTGTTCATTCTGGCAAGAACGTCGCTGCTTCCGCTCTGAACTGGCAGATGCAGGTGCTTTGCGACTTTGTCACATTCAAAGATAGTGTCGATAAGTTCCTTTGAAGCGTCCTTTGGGTGTGAGGACATGAAGCGGATAATGAAGTCACCGGGAATATCATTTATTGCCCGGAGAAGTTCCGGGAAACTCACCCCCCCATGGATATCCTTGCCGTAGGAGTTGACGTTCTGACCCAGCAGCATTATTTCCTTGTAGCCCTGCTTCACAAGTCCCTCCACCTCAGCGATTATGTCCTGCGCCTGACGGCTTCGCTCTCTGCCCCGGACGTAGGGAACGATGCAGTAGGTACAGAAGTTGTTGCAGCCGAACATTATTGGAACAGAAGCCTTGAAAGTGCTTTCCCTCACCTGTTCAGCGGCTTCTGAGAAGTCGTCATACTCGGAAATATCCTGAGCGAAACGGCTTCCGCTGAGACATTCCAGGATAAGCGATGGCAGGCTGCTGAGTGCGGACGTACCCACAACCAGGTCAACCTGAGGGTAGGACTTTTTTATCTTCTCAGCAATATGGCTCTGAGCGGTCATACAACCGGCGATACCCAGTATCAGCGAAGGTTTCTCCTCCTTGAGTTTCTTGTAGCTGCCCACGATGCCGAAAACTCTGTCCTCAGCGCTTTCACGGACTGCACAGGTATTGAGTATGATAAGGTCGGCAGCTTTTTCGTCGTCAGTAAAGCTGTAGCCCATTTTTTTCAGCAGACCCTTTATTTTCTCGCCGTCAGACACATTAAGCTGACAGCCGAAGCTTCTTACACAAGCCAATCTCTGACCGCTGCCGAGTATATTGTTTATCTCAGCAATAACAGCGGTATTGTCTCTCAAAATCATCGCCTCCGTTGATACCGGGACATAGGAAGCCCGATAATATATTCCGTAATATATTATTATATCATAACAGCCCGGAAAAAGCAAGCACTTTAAATAATGCGTAATTCGTAATGCGTAATGCGTAATTAAGAGCGAACACTTTCATTATGAATTAAGGCAACATCGCAAAGCCGTCAGGCGGTCTTTGTGCGGTGTTGCCTTTACTTTCCATGATACATTTTCCGCCATACAGGAAAGCTGCTGGCTGCCGTAGAAATGTGGACGACAAGGAGACTGCCGGAAAATAAGGGGACATAAATTTTCGACCTATGGATTTTAGGAAAACAATGCCGGTAAAAATCGGCAAAAGAGGGGAAAAAAGGGGTTCAGGAAGGGGGTGTCCCCCTTTGGCGGAACGTCCGTAAAACAGACAAATTTAGTAAAAGAAACGGGCGACTTAAATAATTCCCCAAAAATAAATGCTGTTGCCCTGTAATGCGTAATTATATGAATTATGCATTAAAAAACTACCGGTATTTGTAAGACTGCCGCAACAGAAAAACTAACAATGCCTAACAATTACACATTACAAATCACGAAATAAAATTGGATTTTTTGTGAATTAATTACGCTTAATAAAGCAATTCTCCGTACTTAAATAATGAAAATTTAAGGCGAGTTTTTTGTCATAAGGTAAAACTCCGGCTGCTGGATTTGTAAACTCCGCCGAAAATATATTCTGTACATGGAAATTTCACAAAATATTATTGCAATCCTTTGTGAAATAATCTATAATTAAGCTATCAGATAAAGGAAATCGGTATGCTTTTAGGTAAGGCACACCAACTAAAACAGGAGGAATCTACATGAAAAAGTTAAGTAAACTTATCTCATTCGCAGCCGCAGCTGTCATGACTGCTGCTTCTATGCCGGCTGTTATGCCTGTTGCTGACGCTGCTGACACAACTTTTCCCTACGTGGTTGAGGGTGAGAACTTAGAAGGTGCTACTCTCTGGACATCTATCTATGAAACTCAGCTTCCCGGCTACAGTGGCGAGGGATTCACTTACCTCTCCGGCGGCGACCTGACAACGACTGTTACTGTTCCTGAGGACGGTATGTACTCCATCGTTGTAAAGGGCGCTCAGATCCTCAACGAGGAGGGACGTTTCCAGACTATCACAGTCAACGGAAGCGAGTACTCCAAGACTGTTCCTTATACTAAGGAGTGGACAGACTTCGACTTCGGCATGGTTCGTCTGAACAAGGGCGAGAATACTATCTCATTCATTAATAAGTACGGCTACATGGCTATCGACTACGTTACAATTTCCGAGGCTGAGTTCCCCGACCTGTCTATCGCTGATACTACTCCTATCGACCCCAAGGCTTCACCTGAAGCAAAGTCACTTATGAAGTACCTGGGCAGCGTTTACGGAAAGAATATCCTCTCCGGTCAGCAGGAGATCTACGGCGGCGGTCACAGCGTTGAGACTACTATCCGCTACGACGCAACTGCTGATAAGTGCGTTGACTCCGACGGCGTTGAGTATGAGATCGACAGAGATTCGCTTGATACCGACAAGGACGGCAACAAGTTCTACTGGCACTGCACCGGCGCTGACGGTCAGGTTTATACCTACAATACTCAGAACCGCAACTACGGCTACAATGACTATGGCTATGAAGTAAGGTACCTCAAGGAAACTACAGGCGTTGCACCTGCTATCAGAGGTTTCGACTTCGGAAGCTACTGCCCCTGCTATGCATGGGACGACGGCGTTGCACAGCGTATGATCGACTGGGGCAAGGACGGCGGTATCTGCACAGCTTCATGGCATATCAACGTTCCTACAAACAAGGCTGACTATACTATGGGCGAGCCTCTCGACTTCGCTAAGACCACATACTCAGAAAAGACCGACTTCGTTACTGCTAACTGCATGGTCGAGGGTACATATGAGTATGAGTACTTCCAGCTTTGCATCGACAACCTGGCTGCTGAACTGAAAAAGGTCGAGGCAGCAGGCGTTCCGATCATCTTCCGTCCCCTCCACGAGGCTGAGGGTAACGGTCCTGAGGACGGCAAGGGCGCATGGTTCTGGTGGGCAAAGGAAGGCGCTGAGGTATACAAGCAGCTCTGGGCATTCCTCCAGGACGAGCTTATGAACAAGCGTGATATCCACAACCTTATCTGGGAGCAGAACCTCTACACCTGGGGCAATACTTCCGTTAACTGGTACTCCGGCGACGACAAGGTAGATATCGTCGGCTACGATAAGTACAATACACAGTACCACCGTCACGACGGCAATGCTTCCGGCGTTCCCAACGAGGACGCTGAGGCAGGTATCTTCTATCAGCTTTATGATATGATCGACGGTAAGAAGATGATAGCAATGGCTGAGAACGACTCTATCCCCAGCCTGACAAATATGCTGGTTGAACACGCTTACTGGCTCTACTTCTGCCCTTGGTACGATTCTGAGCAGGCTCACTTCGTAACCGGTAAGGAGTACCAGAATGTAGATACTCTTACTGAGCTTTACCAGAGCGAATTCAACATCTCACTGGACGAACTCCCTGCTGACCTTTACGGCAACGGTTCTTCCGCTTCCACAACTTCCACCGCAACTACCACAAAAACTCCTACATCTACAACAACTACCGTAGTGAGTAGTGATATTGTTTATGGTGACGCTGACGGCAGTAATGATATCTCGGTTTCGGACATCGTAATCGTACTCCAGTACTCCGCAAACAAGGAGAAGTACCCTCTCGATCCCGACGCTCTCACCGCTTGCGACGTTAACCTCGACAAGGTCGTTGACTCCAAGGACGCTGCTCTTATCCAGCAGGCTGACGCTGGTCTCATCACACTTCCCTACACAAAGTAATTGAATACCCGGCAGTCTTACGGCTGCCTCGCTGGGGGAACTTTTTGAAAAAGAGTTCCCCCATTTTCTTTCCTGAAACTTTCAGCTAAAAAAATTCCCCCGGATATTGCGAACCTACATTTATAAAAACCTGTAGTATTTCGTCCGCCATATCCGGGGGTTCTTACTTTCTTGACTTTATTATATTCTTGCTGCAAAGGTAGGTCACCAGGAAGTAACCGCCGTAAATAAGCAGCAGTATCACTGAAGTGGCTGCAACAGAGGAAGCTATCCTGTCAGTACCCAGCACCTCCAGGAAGTAAACTGAGAACTTCATGCCGAATACTGAGTGTATGCAGGCAAGCACCAGCGGCAGCAGGAAAAAGATACCTGTCTGGCTGAAAAGTGACCTTGAGATCTCGCTTTCATCAGCACCGATCTTGCGGATCATTTCATATCTTCCGATACTGTCAACGCTTTCGGAAAGTTCTTTCAGCGCAAGGATAGCACCGCAGGCGATAAGGAACACCAGTCCGATATACAGACCCAGGAAAGTAGCCATTGCGCCAAGTCCGATGGCAGATGAGGAGACTTCCTGTTTAGTGGTAAAGCCGAAGTAGCCGCCGACTGCGTGTACTGAGAAAGCGCCCAGACCTTCCCTGGTCTTTTCAGCATAAAGGCTGCGGATCTCCTCGTCTGCTGCTTTTTTGCCAGCTTCATCAGTAGCGGAGAAATTGCCGATAACGAAGTCTGCCATTGGTGTCTGTCCGTCTACAACTGACTGAGGAACAATGAACAATCCGATGTTGGTGGGCTGAACTGCCAGGTCGATAGCACCGATCTGGCACTCATTGTATCTGGGGCTGAGAGAAGTGCCGAAGACTGTGATCTGAGTGCCGTCCTTCAATACCTCATCACGAATCTGCTGAACAGCCTTGAAGTTGCACACAAGAATGTACTCACCGTCCTCAATTTCAAGAGTATCCTTACCGAATACCTTCATCAGAGCGTTGTAGTCATCAATGCCGATCACCTGCTCGCTGATATCGCCATTTATCATGGTGAAGCTTTCTTTCAGCTTATCGAAGCGGCTTCCGCAGAATCCCTCAAAGGTAAAGTTCTCGTCGCCGTAAACGCTGAAATGAACGCAGTCATCAGAATACTTTGTTACATCGAAGCCGATTGCCTGAGCTTCTGCAAGAACGTCAAGTTCCTCATAGGGTTCGTCAAGTTGTTCTGAAAGTTCAAAATCCGCAGGGCAGTTCTCTCTGAGGTTGCGGTTCATGGAGTTACGCAGAGAGAAGGCTGCTGAGAGCGCACAGATAGTCACGAAAAGCATTATGCAGATAACTGTCATGGAGAACACCATAGTATTGACCTTGCTGCTTATCTGACGGAAAGTGAAGCTGTTAAGCCCCTTGAAGTAGACCTTCTTCATGCTCATGATAACACGCAGAAGCATTCCGGAAACTGACCAGAAGATAAGGAAAGTGGAAACCAGACCGGCTGCAATGCACAGCGTAAACTTTCTGCCGGAAAGATGTGTGAAGCGCCAGCCCACCATATAGTAGGCAATGCCCAGCATAACGGCTGCAAGAACGAAAACGATCACGCAGACCCAGGGATTTTTCAGCTTTATCTGCTCAGACTTCTTGCCGGACTGCATAAGGTCGATAAGCTTGAAGCGGCTGACAACAACGCTGTTCAGCAGCATTACCACTATATACATAACTGCGAAGTAAATAATGGTCTTCAGGATAGCACCGCCGGAGACCATGAAGTGATATGCACTCATGTCTGCCTCAAAAAGTGAGACTACCAGTGCGCTCATGACCTGGGAAAGTCCGACTCCCAGAAGAAGACCGGCTGCCAGTGAGCCAATGCCGATGAGAAATGTCTCCAGAAGAAGTATGGCTGAGATCTTGCCCTTTGTCATGCCAAGCATCAGGTACAGGGCGAATTCGCTGTTCCTGCGCTTCATCAGGAAGCGGCTTGCGTAAACGATAAGCAGTCCGAGAACTCCCGCAACGAAAACGCTGGTTGATGAAATAGCTATTCCCAACATTCTTACGATCTCACGGGTATCAGCGTCCACACGGGTCATTGCCGCCTGGTCGCTTATGGCGTTGAACACATAGAAAACTGCTACGCCGATCATCAGCGTAAAGAAATAGATAGCATAGTCACGCAGGCTTCTGCGGATATTGCTGAATGAGAGTTTACAGAGCATCGTTCACATCTCCTCCCAAAAGCGTCACAACGTCGATGATCTTGTCGAAGAACTGCTTGCGGCTGGCATCGCCACGGCTGATCTCGCTGAAGATCTTACCGTCCTTGATAAAGATCACACGGCTGGCGTAGCTGGCGGTGAAGCTGTCGTGAGTTACCATCATGATAGTTGCATTCTGCTCGGTGTTGAGGTAGCGGAAGCGCTCCAGCAGCATTTTAGCGGACTTTGAGTCCAGTGCGCCGGTAGGCTCGTCAGCAAGGACCAGCTTTGGCTCAGTAACGATCGCTCTTGCAGAGGCAACTCTCTGCTTCTGACCGCCTGACATCTGGTAGGGGTACTTTTTCAGCACCTCGGTTATGCCAAGCTGCTCGGCAACTGTCTTTACAGACTGGTCGATCTGAGCGGCAGGCTTCTTCTGGATAGACAGCGCCAGAGCGATATTCTCGTAGGCTGTGAGAGTGTCAAGAAGGTTGAAATCCTGGAAGATGAATCCCAGCTTCTCACGTCGGAATTGACCAAGCTGTCTGCCTTTGAGTTCAGTAATGTCGGTATCCTCCAGATATATATGTCCGGCTGTTACCCGGTCGATAGTTGAGATGCAGTTGAGAAGTGTGGTCTTACCACTGCCTGATGCTCCCATGATAGCTACGAATTCGCCCTTTTCAACGGAGAATGAGAGGTCGTCGATAGCCTTGGTCAGGCTTGATTTATTTCCATAGTATTTTTCAATGTGCTGTATTTTCAGAAGTTCCATATCAACAGCTCCTTTCTGTATATTATAATACACCATTTTCGTGGAGTTGTCGCTTCTTTTATCTTACGGAACCTTTCAATTCTGTAACCTTGCCGCTCAGCGCACATCATGGAGGTCATTCCTTCCGAATGTGATGAGCATTTCGGTGAACTCGCCCTGCTGCGAACTTGCCGAGATCATGTGCCCCAGTTTCCGGCATAGTTTATGGACGATATATAGTCCCATTCCCGTGGACTTTGACCGGCTGCGTCCGTTAATGCCGGTGAATGACTTCTCAAAAATATACGGCAGATCGCACTCCGGGATACCAACGCCGTTGTCCCGGAAACGCAGTTCTGTACGGTCGGGAAAAACTTCGGCGGTGACGGTTATCTCACTTGCGCCGTACTTCATACTGTTCGCCATAAGCTGACCCAGAATGAATCCCAGCCACTTGCCGTCGGTCATGACCTCAGTGTCGAGCCCGTCAGTGCTAAGGGAGATATCCAGTTCCTGAAGCTGTTCACGGTTGCGCACAGCCACATCTGTAAATGCACGTTTCAGCGACACAGGCTTGATAATGTAGTCCTTTTCGGCGCTGCCGCTCCGGGCGTAATACAGCACACTTTCTATGTATGAGTCGATGCGGCTGAGTTGTTCAGAATACTTGTGGTCGCCGTTGTTGTGGCACATAAGCTGGAGACTTGCAACAGGAAGCTTGATCTCATGCACCCACATTTCTATGTACTCCCGAAAGCTTTTGTTCTCACGGCAGTATTCTGAAACGTGTTCGCACATGGAACTGTTTCCCAGCCGGAGAGCCTCATAAAACAGCTTGCCGTCCAGGAAATCCGGCTGATCCAGTGTTTCCGCAAGCAGATATTTCTTGTCAAGTTCCTCTGAGTACAACATCAGCTTGTTGTAGTAGCTTCTTTTGCGGAGAAAGTCCCATAGACCGGCAGAAAAAACTCCCAGCAGAAGTATCAGGCTGATAACAGCGATGGACTCCCCTGAGAATCGGTAGGCAGTCATAAAAATGAACACAAGTGCGTAGGAAACTATACCTATTATAATTGGCGGGATCCTGTCCCGCAGATAGTCGATCAGTCTCATTTCAGCACATACCCCTGTTTTTTTCGTGTCTCGATAGCGTCCTCCAGCCCCAGATCTGCCAGCTTGCTGCGAAGCCGGCTGATATTCACAGAGAGGGCGTTGTCGTTGACGAATTCATCGTTGTCCCAAAGTGCCGTCATAAGGTCATCACGGGTAACGATCTCGCCCTGACGATCAAGGAGAAGCTGAAAAATTATCATCTCATTCTTGGTGAGGATCTGCTCGCAGCCGTTTCGTGAAATGCTGCCCTTAACGGTGCTGACCTGTGCATCGTGGTAGGTCTGTGTGGAACTGGTCTTACCGGCAGAGCGTTTCAGCACAGCGGATATCCTCAGCAGCAGTATCGTTGGATTGTATGGCTTTGTTACGAAATCGTCAGCGCCGTAACTCATTGAAAGCACCTCGTCGATCTCGCTTGTGCGGCTTGTGAGCATGATGACTGGCGTGGAGTTTTCCCGGCGGAACTCCTGCAAAAGTGCTTCGCCGTTAAGACCGGGGAGGTTGATGTCCAGCAGGATAAGGTCGGCGCACGAACTTCTCATCTGCCCCAGAACGTCCTCCCAGTCAGTCACAGGAACAGGCTCGTAGCCGGCATTTTTCAGAAGGACAGCAAGTTCCTCACGAATTGAGACCTCGTCCTCTATCAAAAGTATCTTCTTCATTTTTTCTCCTATCATGGCAGTTGTTTTACAAGGCTTTTTTCATTGTCTTACCTCAGTATAATAGTACACCGCAAGCTGAGTTCGGTCACGGAGAGCAAGCTTTTCAAGGAGGATACTGATGTAGTTTCTAACAGTACCCTCGCTGAGGAACAGTTCCCCGGCTATCTCCTTATTGCTCATACCCTCAGCCACCAGTTCCATGATCTCACGTTCCTTATCGCTGATACCGTGGGCAGCGAAGTCGTAGCTGCTTTTGGGTTTCATAAGTTCCGGCAGCCGGTTTATTATCTTGTCGCCGAACACGCTCTGACCGTTCATAACTGCCTCCAGCGCCGGAGCGATACCCTCAAAGTCCTGCTTTAAGATATAACCCTTTGCGCCCATATTCAGTGCTTTCATGATATACTCATCGTCAGAGAACGTGGTAAGGTAGAGTAGTCTTGCGTCGGGGAATTCCTTTAGTATCTGCTCCCCTGCTTCGATACCGGTCATGCCCTCCATGCGTATATCCATAAGCATAACGTCCGGCTTATGTGTCCGGTAAAGTTCTATCGCCTGCGAACCGCTGTTTCCCATATCGCAAACGTTTATACCGCCTGCGGCTTCAAGTATAGTTTTCAGTGACAGCGACACAAGTCTGTCATCGTCGATAACAACAATATTCATATATTCTCCTTTGGTATTGACATGAATATGCGGAATCCCTCAGATGAAGCGGTGAAGCTTATCTGACCGCCTGCGTCTGTGGCACGTTCACGCATATTTTTCAGTCCTATGCCATTTTCTCTGATTTTTCCGGGCGAGCCGTTGTCGTGTATTACAAGCTGATAAAAGCCGGGGTGTTCACGAAGTATAAGGTCGATACGGTCGCCGGAGGAATGTTTCACCGCATTGGAAAGTCCCTCTTTGACCACGCCTGCAATGCACAGCCGAACCTTTCCGGGGACATTGTTTCCCAGGTCGTAGTCATAGTTCACGCTGAAGCGTTCCCGTGCCGCACTAACGCAGTCATCTACCAGTTTTTTCAGGTCAACTGAATCATCGTGGAGGGTATGCACGCTTTCACGCATACTTGTCATTGCGGTATCGAGGGTAGCTTTCAGCCCTTCCAGGGGTTCTTTCATATTCTCGTCCTTGTTGATGATTATAAGAGCGCCGGACTGCAAAAGCGCACGGGTCAGCATATGCCCCACGTTGTCGTGAATTTCACGGGCGATGCGGTTTCTCTCACGCATAGTTGCCAGGTTTATCTCGTTATCCTGTGCCTGGACGAGTCGTGTATTCTGCTGGGAAAGGAGCATATTTTTGCCTGCTATCTGGTCACGTAGACTTGTAAGGTTGCCGATAGTCTCCTCCATTTTTGACATACGCAGGTATATTATAAATGATATGAGCGCAGCGGCAGCGGTAAGGACAAGCTGTTCCGATTGGAATTTGTGAAGATGCGGAACGGCTGTCAGCGCCGGCAGTATCAGCGGTATCTTCTTCTCCCAAAGAGCGTCGCATAATATCAGCGGCAGAGCAAGCAAAAACAGCGGGCATATACCGCACATAAGGGAGTAGCCTGCAATAAGCGCATAGGCGCAGAGTGTACCGGGGAAGCACTGAACTATGCAGGAAACGCAGACCGCAGCAATAGCCGCCGCTACAGATGAAGCAGCATTTTCCGACTGAGAAAGGCATATCATGCAGAGTATCATAACTGCGGACTTATCTATCAGTCTGTTCATAATATCACCGTCTTTCACCATTCAGTATACCACACCACTCCTTCTTTTGTCAATCCAAGCCAAGCTGCGTCAGCTTGACCACATATCACGTTGTCGCTCGCTTGCTCGCTTACATTTTAGAACATCACATTTTTCCGTCGCTCAACTGAGTTTGTACTGGTACAAAGTTCACCGGCAGAACGATAAAGTGGCAAGTTCCCAGAAATACTTAAATAGAACTTAGTACCATTGCAAACACGGTTGAGCGACGACAAAAGTTCCGTTTCTACCAAAGTGAGCGAGTTTACGAGCGTCAACGTGGGGGCGGTCAAGCTGGCTACAGCTTGTTGTGACATTTGTCATGTTAAAGTGGTGACGGCGGACACTACTCTTTTTTTGGGGAAGGTGATATAATATCATCAGAAACCACGAAAGGAGCATCTGCAATGAACACTGTTGTTAAAATAGAAAACCTCGTTAAACGCTACGGCGACCTTATCGCCCTTGACCACCTTTGCCTTGATATCTATGAGGGCGAAGTATTCGGTCTGCTCGGTCCGAACGGTTCTGGTAAAACTACCACTATCAACTGCCTCCTGTCCCTGCTTTCCTATGACAAGGGAAGTATCCAGATATTCGGCAAGGAAATGACACCCGTCAGCTACGACATCAAAAAGGATATCGGCATAATCATGCAGAACGTTGCTGTTTTTGACGAACTTACCGTTTTCGAGAATATCGACTACTTCTGCGGTCTTTACATCACCGACAAGGCTAAGCGCAAGCAGTACGTGGAGGAAGCTATCGAATTCACCGGACTGAACGACTTCAAAAAATTCTACCCCAAGAAACTTTCCGGCGGTCTGCTTCGCCGTCTGAATATCGCCTGCGGTATCGCCCACAAGCCAAAACTCATTATCCTCGACGAACCCACTGTTGCTGTTGACCCCCAGAGCCGTAACAAGATCCTCGAAGGTATCCAGGAACTTAACCGCAACGGAACTACCATCATCTACACCTCTCACTACATGGAGGAGATAGAGCAGATATGCACCCGCATCGCCATTATGGACAAGGGCAGAAAGATCGCTGAGGGTACTAAAGACCAGCTTAAACGCATGATAAAGAATACCGAGACTATTACCACCGAACTGCTCGAACTGCCGGATAACGTTCTCAGCCAGATAAGCGCCCTGCCCCATGTTTACTCCGCTGACTACTCCGGCGATAAGCTTACTGTATGCTGTTCCGGCGGTAAACACAACCTTATCCGTGTACTTGATGTTCTCCAGAAAAACGACCTCAGTTTCGGCAGAGTATACACCGAACTTCCTACCCTTAATGACGTTTTCCTGGAAATAACCGGTACTGCACTCAGAGACAAGGAGGACTGAAATGTTCCTGCATAACCTTAAATACGAACTTCTCAGCAGCTATCGTGTAAAAGATCTTATCATATGGCTGATAATTTTTCCTATGATACTGGGTACTCTTTTCAAGGCTGCTTTCGGAAATATCTATGAGAATATCTCTACCTTCAAAACTATCCCGGCGGCTGTAGTGGTGGAGGACGGCATCGACGACACAGTTTTTAGACAGGTCATGGACAGCATGACCGAGGGCGATGAACCTTTCCTAAAAGTTACCTATACTGACAAGGATTCCGCCCTTGAAATGCTCCGCAAGGACGATATAAAGGGTATCATCGTATGCGGCGAAAAACTCTCCCTGACCGTTTCCGGTACTGGTTCTGAACAGTCGGCACTTCGCAGTTTTGCTGACCAGTACAACAATACCCAGCATATCGTAATGGAAGCTCTCAAAAATGACCCGGCTTCTGCCCAGAAAGTTATAATGAGCCTCCAGGAGGACTGTTCTCCAGTTTCCAGCAAGCCCATGACTCAGGGCAATACCGACAACTTTATCCAGTACTTCTACAACCTTATCGCTATGGTCGCTATTTACGGCTCTGTGACCGGTCTTCACATCACCGTCAACAACCAGGCTAACCTCTCCCCTCTCGGTGCAAGGAAATGCTGCTCACCTACTCCGAAAGCAATCGGTCTTGGCGCAAGCCTTATCGGAAGCTATATCGTGCAGAGCGGCTGTATGATAATTTGCGTAAGCTTCCTCCGGTTCGTGCTTGACATCGACTTTGGCGACCGCCTGCTCCTGGTATATATCTCTGCAATATGCGGCGGTATACTTGGCGTATCCCTGGGCTTCTTCATCGGCTCACTGAACAAATTCAGTTTCGGCATGAAAACCGGTCTGTGCATGACTATTTCCATGATATCCTGCTACCTCAGCGGTCTTATGGTGGGAGACATCAAAGGCGATATCGCCAGCAATACCCCCTGGCTCAACAATATAAACCCCGCTTCTGTTATATCAGATTGCTTCTACTGCCTGAACATCGACAGCGACTACAGCAGATTAAAAGTAAAGCTGCTGACCATGTTTGCATTATCCGCTGTTTTCTCAGTCCTGGGCATAATCATAACAAGGAGGAAAAAGTATGCTTATATTTAAGACGTTCTTCAAAGTTCTCCGCAAACATCTGCCTGTTGCGCTGATATTTATTGTGGCTTTCGTTATGATATCGCTGAATATGGTAAAGTCCAGCAATAAGGAAAAGGTTTTCGAGGACGTTAAGCTGGACGTTTGTGTATTCGATCAGGACGACACTCCCGAAAGCCGCAAGCTTTGCGAATATATGAGTTCAAGGTACAATATGGTCACAATCGAAAACGACCAGAATACTATCACTGATGCCCTTTACTATGAGCGTGCCGACTTCATCATGACCATAGAAAAAGGCTACGCCGAAGCCATTGCTGAAGAAAACTGCGACGGGCTTTTCACAAGCTATCATATGCACCCCAGCTACGCCGAAGCACTTGTCCAGCAGTTTTTGCAGGAGTACGTCAAGACCGTCAGGGCAGGCATCGCAGGAGGTATGGACATTGGAAACGCCATTGACCTTGCTGAGGAAACTCTCTCTCAGCAGACGGAAGTCAGCTACGCCGAATACGACGAAAATGCAGATTCCGACTTCTCCAAAGGGCTCGCAAACTACTTCAACTATATGGCATATATACTCATCTCCGTTATTATGAGCGCCCTCTGCCCGGTTCTTCTGGCAATGGACAAGAAGGATATCCGCTACCGCACAAGCTGTTCAGGTATCGTGTCGTCATCGTACCTTTTGCAGATACTCACTGCCGCCGCATTATTCATAACAGGCATATGGCTGGTATTCTCCATTGTTGGTATATTCCTGAGCGGTGGAATGTATCATGGAAAGGCACTTCTTGCCCTCCTTAACAGCTACGTTTTCTCCATAACCTCCGCAGCAATAACCGTATTTATAACCAGCTTCTCCCCATCTGCAAATGTGGTAAATCTTATGACACAGGTAGTAGGTCTGGGAATGAGTTTCCTCTGCGGTATATTTATAGAGCAGTCGCTCCTCAGCGGCGGAGTACTTGCTGCAGGACGTTTTCTGCCGGCGTTCTGGTACATCAGAGCGAATGATATGCTCTCCGGAACTACCGCCTACGACTCCGGAAAGTTCATGATGTGTATAGCTATAGAACTTGGTTTCGCCGCCGCATTCTCCCTCCTCTCCCTGGTTGTCCGTAAGATCAAACTTGGTCAGACTGCTGTAAAAAGTTCACGGCTGAGTGTGGCTGAGAATAAGGGCTGATAATAAAAATGCCATAGCGCTTTCGGGTGCTATGGCATTTTTTATTTATGACATTTTTTCTGAACACTTTTCCACACATATTCCGGCACTGTTGTTCTGAAATCCAAATGTATTCTAAAAATGCAGTTTACCGAAAACTTACGGGAGAACTTAGTACCATTGCAAACAAGGTTGAGCGACGGCAAAAACACCGTTTCTAAAAAAGTAAGCGAGCTTGCGAGCGACAACGTGATAAGCGGTCAAGCTGGCTCAGCTTGTGGCTCAGCTTGACTTGAAATTTTAGTAAAGTTGTGGTATAATAGCTTTACTACACTGATAAGGAGATCAATTTCTATGAATAAAAAAGAAACTGCCGAGATAAAAAAGAATTTCTCGGATAAAAGCGGATTTTTCATAATGGAGCGTATCCTCACCGGCTTCATCGACGGAGAGAAAAACCTCCTCTGCCACCAGGTAAACTCCTGCCTGACTATGGCAAACGATGACCACGAACTTTTCGACGCTACCCTCAAAAAAGTTCTCAATACCAACATCGGCAAGAACTTCTGCGAGTATGAGTTCCCCAACGAGGCTTACGCCGAGGGTCAGCCACAGGAGATCCTCTACAGTCTCCTGCGCTCTGAACTCAAGGACGACCTCGCCTGCGAGAACTTCCTTAACCACATCGCCAACAATATCGTCTACGCAGGTCCTTTCGCCGTTATTACCGCTTACTGCACCTACACTATCCGCAAAAAGGACAAGAACGACGAGTTCGCTGAGGGAGATGACGAGATATACCGCTACCTCCTTACCGCTATCTGCCCGGTAAGTACTGCCGACAACGGCTTCGTTTTCGACTCCGACAGCAATGAGATCGTCAAGAAGATACACACCGAGCTTATAATCAGCAAACTGCCCTCCGACGGCTTCCTCTACCCAGTTTTCAGCAACCGCAGCGCTGATGTTAACCACGTTATGTACTACGCTAAATCTGCCGCTAAACCCAACACCTCTATCGTCGAGAACGTTCTCGGCTGTACTTTCGTTATGAGCGCTGAGAGCGAGAAGGCTTCGTTCCAGAACATCATCAAGACCGTTGCCGGCGATGACCTGGACTATACCCTTATCCAGTCAGTGAATGAACAGATACAAAAAGTTGTCGAGGACAGCAAGGACGAGACTGACAAGGCGGTTCTTGACGACAGCCGTATCAAGTCAATTCTCACCGATGTTGGACTTTCCGAGGAGAGAGTGAATATGGTAGAACCGGTTTACGAACAGGTCTGCGGAAGCGTTCCCCTGACTGCCGCTAACCTTATCGAAACCAAGACCGTCGTAACCTCCCCCGGCATCACCGTGAACATCAAGCCCTCTGCCGCTGACAAGGTTCGCACAAGTGTATTCGAGGGACGCAGATGCCTGCTTATCGACCTTGACGACCCCACTATCGAGATAAACGGTCTGCCTGTTACACTCCAGTAAAGCTATGATAACTTCCTGGAATATCAATAATATGGTGGGTACTCAGGACTGGTCGGAAATGGACGAAGCCGCCAAAGAAAATGAAAGAAAAAAATTCCGTGATGATATCATGAGCTACATTATTTCACGGCTCAATAATAAGAATGACGTTTTCTTCATACATGAACTTCCAAAATCTGAAGTGCAATGGTTATCGGACACGATAGCTGAAAAGCTTACGGGTTTCACACTGGCTGTTCCTGAATCTCTCGGCAAGATTAATACTGTCGCTGTATATGCACCCCCTGTCTACAATTTTGGCGTTAACCATTATATATGCTGCCGAGGAACTTACGGTAAAAAGAAGTTCGGTAACGGCGCATACATAAACCGCATTATCTGCCTGCGGAATAAAAAGGATAAACACCTGCTGGTGGGTGTCCATGTAAAAAGCGAAGACACGTTAACATTCTATCAGCTTCTCTCAAATGTTCATTCCGACCTGCATGAGAATACCAGTGTGATCTATATGTGAGACTTCAACGCCTGCGCTCCCTACAAGCCTGCAAAAAGCCTGCTCTATGGCTTCATGTCACTTGGACTTGCGGATATCTGGCTTGAAAGCGGCGGAAGAAGTACCACGCAGACTCATAAGGACGGTATGCGTCTGGACTATGCGCTTACTGACAGCGGCTCAATACAAACTATGCTGAGGAAGTACAAAATGTACATCGACAATACCGTTCCGATGCTTTCCGACCACTGTCCTATCATTCTTTCCGAAAAGGCACTTGACGGACTTATCATGGCTGGAAAGGACTAAGAACCTGTCCACATAGGGATTCATGCACGTCTTTTCGTCAAATTTTGCCGGTGACTGCGTTAAAAATCCTTGAAGGGCGACAGCCCGTCTGCGGATTTTTGCCTTGCCACCGACAAAATTATGCCTGAAAATCCGTACAT
>JAGBJO010000036.1 GCA_017934425.1 Ruminococcus sp. | reverse complement strand
ACAACAACCACAACAACAACTACTACAACCTCCGAGGAAACAACAACCACAACAACTTCTACTACAACAACTACCACCACAACCACCACAACAACAACTACTACTACCACTACAACAACCACAACAACTACAACCACTGAGACTACAACCGAGACAACCACAACTACAGTCGTTGTTGATGTAAATATCAGCAAGCAGGATATCTTCGGCGGCGAGATCGAGGGCGCTAAGCTTACTCTCACCGGCAAGGATTCTGAGGGCAACGATGTTACATTCAATACTTCTGACGTGGTTCTGGGTCAGGGCGCTGAACTGGTTTCCACTGGCAGCACAAATGAGCTGACTTGGATCTCCGGTAAGGAGTCAACACTTGTCAAGAACCTCGGCAACGGTACTTACACTCTCCACGAGGTTGCGGCTCCCAGCGGTTACGAAGTAACAACCGATATCACATTCACCATCGAGGACGGAAATGTTACCGGCAAGAACGTTACAAGCAGCACAGTTACTATGACTGATGACTACAAGTACACTGACGTTGAGATTAGCAAGGCAAACGTTTACAGCGAGGAGATCGCTGGCGCTCAGCTGACACTGACCGGTACAGACTTCACAGGCAACGAGATCGAGTTCTACCTGGCTGACGTTAAACTTGGAAACGGTGCAGAGCTTATCTCTACAGCAAACGGAACTACTCTTGAGTGGACTTCCGGTACATCTTCAACTCTTATAAGAAGCCTGATCGACGGCGAGTATGTCCTCCATGAGGTAGCGGCTCCCGACGGTTACCAGGTAACAACCGATATCAGATTCACTATCCAGAACGGCGAGGTTATCGGCACAACTGATAACAAGATCACTATGATCGACACCATGACCGGCGAGGCTGAGATCAGCAAGTCCAACGTTTTCGGCGACGAGATCAAGGGCGCTCAGCTTAGACTTACTGGTAAGGATTCAGAAGGCAACGATATCACATTCGACCTGAAAAACGTGGTTCTTGGCAAGGAAGCAGTTCTGAAGACTTCCGAGAACGGCACTGAGATCATCTGGACATCCGGCAGCACATCAACTGTTGTGAAGAATCTGGTTGACGGTACTTATGTACTCCACGAAGTTGCTGCACCTAACGGCTACGAAGTAACAACTGATATTACTTTCACAGTTCAGGGCGGACAGCTTTCAGGCGGTTCAGAAGTAACTTCCAACACAGTTACAATGAACGACGACTTCAAGAAGACTGACGTAAATATCAGCAAGGCAAACGTATTCAGCGAGGAGATCGCAGGTGCAACTCTGACACTGACAGGTACAGACCTGACAGGAAGAACAGTTACATTCACAGGCGAGCAGGTAACTCTTGGTACAGGCGCTGAACTGACAGGCACAGGCGACAAGCTTACATTCATCTCCGGCAGAACTTCAACCAATATCAGCGGACTTACAGACGGTACTTATGTACTCCACGAAGTTGCAGCTCCTAACGGCTACGAAGTAACTACCGATATCGAGTTCACTATTGAGAACGGCAAGGTAACAGGAACAAGCGTAAGCGGCAACACTGTTACAATGATCGACGAGATGAGCGTAGTACTTATCGACACAGACGTTGAGATCAGCAAGAAGAACCTCCTGGGCGACGAACTCAAGGGCGCAACACTTACTCTCACAGGTAAGGACGCTGAGGGCAACGACGTTATCTTCGACATCACAAACATCACTCTCGGCAGAGAAGCTCAGCTTATCTCCACCGAGGACGGTACATCACTGACATGGATCTCCGGCAGCACCTCCACATTCGTTAACGGTCTTGGTGACGGTACATACGTTCTCCACGAAGTAGCAGCACCCAGCGGCTATGAAGTGACAACTGATATTACCTTCACTATCAAGGACGGACAGCTTTCAGGCGAAGTCGGCGTACAGTCCAGCAGTGTTACAATGATCGACGATATGGTTCTCACAGATGTTGAGATCAGCAAGAAGAACACTATCGGCGAGGAACTGAAGGGCGCAACACTCACACTGACAGGTACAGATCTTACAGGCAGAGAGGTCATCTTCGATACCGAAAAGATTACTCTCGGCAGGGAAGCTGAACTGGTAACAGATTCCAACGGCACAAAGCTTACTTGGGTATCCGGCAGCACAGCAACAATGGTAAGAGGACTGGCAGACGGTACATACGTTCTTCACGAGGTAGCAGCACCCAGCGGCTACGAAGTAACAACTGATATCACATTCACGATCGAGAATGGCAGGGTTACAGGCGTTACAGGTGTAGAGTCCAACAGCGTGACAATGATCGACGATATGATTGTTACCACAACAGAGGCAACTACTACAACCACTGGCACAACTACCACAACCACAGAAACAACTGCATCTGCAACAACTCAAACCGCAGGCGCAGCAAATGGGTCAGCTACTACAACTACTGCCACAACAACAACTCAGACAGCAGGCGCAGCAACAACAGCAGTTACAACTACAACTACTACCACAACTACTACTGCGACAGCTAAGGTAGCATCTGCTACAGGCTCTAACGCTGCTCCCAAGACTGGCGATAAGGGAATCGCTCTCACAATGCTCTTTATGGCACTTGCTGCCGGCGGCGCATTCGCCTTCCGCAAGAAGGACGAGGAATAATTCCCATACCTCAATAGTCTCTGACTGACACGCAAATTTACCCCCTGTCCGGGTTTCCGGGCAGGGGGTTTTTGCTTGTGGGTTTTGCTGAAAAATGATTGACACAACGACGCAAATGTTGTATAATTTAAGTAAGGAGGTGCATTATGACAGAGTACCTTACAAATTATATGAAACAAGTGGAAAGACGGCTTGAAGCGGCTTCCGGTGCGGCTGAACTCGATGCGATAATGGCTGAACATAAGGATAAGATCGCATTTATGCAGCATGAGCGTATCGTTCATTTCCTGGTGACGATGCTGTTTGCACTGGTTCTGGCGATATTTATGCTGGCGCTGCTTCTGACACAGAATATGGCGATGCTGATACTTGTTACTATCATACTGGTATTGCTGGCTTTCTACATCAAGCACTACTATTTCCTGGAGAATACTGTCCAGAAAATGTACCGGGTCTACGACCAGATCCTTGAAAAGCAGGGGAGGGTTTCCAATGAATAAGAAAGAAATTACCCGGCTCGCCATCGAGGAGCTGGAAAAGCTGTACCCTGATATCGACTGCACACTTGACTACGAAAAGCCCTACGAACTTATGTTTGCGGCACGTCTGGCGGCTCAGTGTACTGATGCGAGAGTGAATATCGTAACTAAGACACTTTTCGTGAAGTACCCGGACTTGCAGGCGTTTGCCGACGCTGACCTTGAAGAACTGGAGCAGGACGTGAAGCCTTGTGGCTTCTACCATACAAAAGCCCGTTCTATCAAGGAAATGGCGCAGAAGCTTATCCAGGACTTCGGCGGTCAGGTGCCTGATACTATGGAGCAGCTTCTCTCTCTGCCGGGTATAGGCAGGAAGACTGCAAACCTGATGCTTGGGGACGTTTTTGGCAAGCCTGCGGTAGTAACCGACACCCACTGCATACGCATAACCGGCAGACTGGGTATGACGACAAATACTGAGCCTGCAAAGGTGGAGAAAGACCTGGTGAAACTGCTTCCGCCGGAAGTATCCAACCACTTCTGCCACCAGACAGTTCAGTTCGGCAGGGACATTTGCAGGGCAAGAAGTCCGAAATGCGGCGAATGTACCCTGAACTACTTCTGCAAACATTATAAAGGTGAAATTAAAAAGAAATAAGGAGGACGCTTTATGCTGTTCAATTTTCAACTGAGTACACCGGCTGAGGGAATGGTGAATATCACTCCCGAAGTTAAGGAAGCTATAAAGGAAAGCGGCGTTATGGAGGGATTCTGCGTGGTTTACTGCCCTCACACCACCGCTGCTATTACTATAAACGAAAACGCTGACCCGGACGTTCAGGTGGATTTCCTGAAGGGTATGAGGGACGCTTTCCCCGATTCTGATAAGTTCGCCCACGCTGAGGGAAACTCCGATGCGCACCTGAAATCCTCATCAGTAGGCGCAAGCGAATTCATTATCGTTACCGGAGGACAGCTTCTTCTTGGTCAGTGGCAGGGGATATACTTCTGCGAATTCGACGGACCGAGAAACAGAAAGTTCTACGTTAAGGTAATGGGGGGCTGATGAATGGACAAGATAGCACAGCTAAGGGACATTATTCAAAACTCCCGGAATACCGTGTTCTTCGGCGGCGCAGGTGTGTCCACCGAAAGCGGCATACCCGACTTCCGCAGCGTTGACGGACTTTACAACCAGCAGTGGAAGTACCCGCCGGAAAGAATTATCAGCCATAGTTTCTTCGTAAGCAACCTGCCGGAGTTTTACCGCTTCTACAAGGCAAAGTTCAACTGCCTCTCCGCAAAGCCCAACCCGGCGCATATCAAACTTGCCCAGCTTGAATCAGAGGGCAAGCTGTCAGCGATAGTAACCCAGAATATCGACGGTCTGCACTATGCTGCCGGAAGCAAGAATGTGTTCGAGCTTCACGGAAGTATACACCGGAATTATTGCACCAAATGCCACAAGTTCTATGATGCGGAGTACATCTTCTCCAGCGAGGGCATACCCACCTGCGACTGCGGCGGCGTTATCAAGCCGGACGTGGTTCTTTACGAGGAAGGACTTGATGATGATGTGGTAAATGGTGCGGTCAATGCCATAAGCCGTGCGGATACTCTTATCATCGGCGGAACTTCGCTGGTGGTGTACCCGGCGGCAGGATTTATCAGGTATTTCCATGGAAAAAATCTGGTCATAATAAATATGTCACCTACTGGCATGGACAGTGAGGCTGATCTGCTTATAACCGATAGGATAGGCAAGGTTTTCTCTGAAATTTAAGCGATAAGTTAAGTAAATATCATTTTTTGTACATTTTTTTGAAACTATTTAAGAGGAATGAGATTAAATGATAACCTTGATATTGTTAATATGCCATAAAGGACTTCCTGGAGTTTGTGCATTTGCCCAAAGTTTTATCAAGATAATAAATAAAATTGGGAAGTTCTTGATTTTTTTAATCGAACGCATTATAATTAAAGTACAATAATATTAAGGCAAGGTGAGATTAATTAATCACCAAGACTTTTTATGTGGAGGGAATCAAGAATGTATTCAAAGGTATTCAAGAAGGCAAGCGCCGCTGTAATGGCTGCTGCAATGGCTCTGAACGGCGCAGTATTCACATCTGCTAACATCTTCGCCGCAGACACAAAGATCGAGTTCGAGAACGGAACTGCTACTGGTACAGTTGAGGTTGCCAGCAACGCTAACGCAAGCGGCGGCAAGGCTATGTACATGACCGAGGATGGCAGCATCACACTGGATTTTGACGTTCCGTCAGCCGGTCTTTACACTATCACTATCTACGCTTACGGTGTGGGCGGCTCAAAGCAGCAGACTATCAGCTTTAATGGCGGTGCTGCTGAGAACCTGGCTATACCTGAGGGCGACGGCAAGGAATTCTACGCTATCCCCCTGTCTGTAAAGCTCAATGAGGGTAAAAACAGCCTGACTATCACTAAGTCATGGGGCTGGTCACAGTTCGACTATATCACCGTAGCTGAGGCTGTTCTTCCTGAAATAAAGGCTACTCAGACTGAACTGACAGATACATCTGCTACTGCTGAGACAAGAAGCCTTTTCGCTTACCTCAACAGCATCTACGGCGAGCATATCCTTTCCGGTCAGCAGGAAATCTATCAGTACGGCCCTCACGGTCTGGAGACTGAGTTCGAGTACCTCAAGGACACTACAGGTCACTATCCTTCGATCCGTGGCTTCGATTTCGGTAACCGCTGCTGCGAACTTTTCGGCGCTAATGACGACGGAAGCGTAAGCCGTATCATCGACTGGGTAAAGGTAAGAGGCGGTATCGCTACAGCTTCATTCCACCTGAACGTTCCTAAGGATTTCGCAAGCTATACCGGCGGTTCAATGGCTTTCGACCAGACAACATACAGCGAAAAGACTGACTTCTCACCTGAGAAGGCTGCTACTCCCGGTACTGCTGAGAACGATTACTACACTAAGGCACTTGATATACTTGCTGCTGATTTCAACAAGCTGGAAGCTGAGGGTATCCCGGTTCTCTGGAGACCTCTCCACGAAGCTGAAGGCGGCGGCGGTGAGACTGGTTCATGGTTCTGGTGGGGCAGAGAAGGCTCTGAGGTTTACAAGAAGCTTTACCGCTATACCTACGACTACCTGACCAACGAGAAGAACTGCCACAACCTCATCTGGGAGTGGAACAGCTACGATTTCGCTACTTCCGCTGACTGGTATCCCGGCGACGACTATGTAGATATCATCGGCTACGATAAGTACAACTGCACACAGTACCTTGAGGAGAACAACTGGCAGCCCAGTCTGTCACACAACGATTCATCTATCGCAAGCACATTCTACAGCATCATGCAGAGATACAACAGCGCTAAGATGGTCGCTATGGCTGAGAACGACTGCTTCTCAACAGTTGAGAACCTGACAGGTGACAAGGCTGGCTGGCTCTACTTCCTTACATGGTACGACGGCGGCAGCGACAATATCAACTTCCTGTCAAACCCTGTATTCAATACCAAGGAAGACACTATCGCAATGTATCAGAGCGAGTACTGCATCACTCTCGACGAGCTTCCTGAGGATCTGTACACCGCTTCTACACCCACTCCCACTGGCACAAGAACTACTACAACTACCGTTAGTACTACTACCACTACTACTATTGCTGATCCTACTAAGGAAGCTGCGAAGGTAGTATTCGAGAAGCTTGACGGCAGCTACAAGATCACTCTGCCCAGAAAGTCACAGGAGATCTATCTCCAGATCGAGTATCCTTCAACTGTTCCTATGGCAACTGGCGGTCTTGGTACAAACGTTGAAGTTGACGGCGTAACCTACTGGGCAAACGTTCAGTGGACTGCAAACAAGTCCGGCGATGTACTTGTTGACCTTGAGAAGGACTTCCTGAACTGCTCTATCGGCGCTGATGTTGTTGAGGACGAGGCAGTTATCGAGGCTGTAAAGGCTGAGCTGCTGAACCAGACTTCATTCACAGGTCAGATCTGGTGGGCTGGCGAAGATGGTGATACATCTCTCGTAAAGATCAATGGTGCATACCTCAAGGCTGAGTCTACAGACACAACAACTACTACTGTATCCGGTACAACTCCCGCAGCTACAATGCTGGGCGACGTTGACGACAGCAAGTCTGTTACAGTATCCGATATCGTTATCGTGCTCCAGTACGCTGCAAACAAGGATAAGTATCCTCTGGAAGGCGAGATGCTGGCTAACGGCGATGTAAATGCTGACGGCGTAGTTGATGCTAAGGACGCATTCATCATTCAGCAGGTTGACGCAGGTGTTATCGCACAGTCTGCTCTGCCTGTAACTGAGTAATAACTGGCAATATATCATGAATTTTATCGGGGACAGTTTCCGCAGAGAGGCTGTTCCCGGTTTTGTTTATAAAGGAGAACCCCTGACAGGCGTTGTCAGGGGTTTTTCAGGTTTTAGAATTTGTCCACATAGGGATTCATGCACGTCTTTTCGTCAAATTTTGCCGGTGTTGCCTTAAAGGTTGCCTTCTATGCAGAACCAGTCGCTTACCGCCATGAAATCTGTCAGAAAACCGATAACGCAGCGGTAGAACTCCTTTTCAGCCTCATCAGCCGTTTCCATACATTCACTCAGGTTTGCAATAAGCCTTTGCCAGTCATCTTTTCCGAAAAAATTGAAAGACGTAAGGTCAAAGTATTCCTGAGTACCGAACCCGTTAGGGTCAGGATCATTTACCGGAAACAGCGGCAGGATAGCCGGCAGGAGCAGTTTTTCGTAGTCGGACTTGTAGACATAAATGCTGTCGTAATAGTTCCAGTCCTCCCAGTGCATCTCGCCGTTTTCGGGCGGATACATATGAACCGGCTTGAATTCCAGATTGATAAGTTCGCTGTCACCAGAATACAGGCGTATATCCGTTACCTTATGCTCTATACTTGAATCATGGGGACTGAATGTCCATTCTTTGTATCTGAGCATACTATTTCAGAGAATCGCTCAGTTCAAGCAGCTTTGTGAGAATAACGTTTGCGGCATCGAACTTGCTCATAAGCTCAAGTTCCTGGTTTCCGGAGGGGGTTATCATGGTGATGATATTGGTATCAGTACCGAAGCCTGCGCCTGCTTTTCTGATCGAATTTGCACATATCATGTCGCATTTCTTGGAAACCAGCTTTTTGGCAGAATTCTCAATAACGTTGTCAGTCTCCATTGAGAAGCCGCATATCACCTGACCCTCACGGCGATGTTCACCTAAGTACTTGAGAATGTCAGTGGTACGTTTAAGCTGGATACTCATATCGCCGTCGGACTTCTTTATCTTGCTGTCAGCGGTAGTAACGGGGGTATAATCCGCAACGGCGGCGGCTTTAATGATGATGTCGCTTTCCTGCTGACGGTCACGGACAGCGATGAACATATCCTCGGCGGACTTCACGTTCACAACGTCCACGAACATAGGCGGCTCAACATCGGTATGGGCGGCAACTACAGTAACCTGTGCGCCCCTGAGCATAGCGGCTTTAGCCAGGGCAAAGCCCATTTTTCCGCTGGAGTGGTTGGTAATGAATCTTACCGGGTCGATGCTCTCACGGGTAGCACCTGCGGTCACAAGAACCTTTTTGCCGGTCATATCCTTATCAAAAGCGATTTCACGGAGGATATACTCCACAAGTGTATCTTCGTCGGGAAGCTTGCCGTCACCGATGTCACGGTTTGCCAGCATACCCTTCACCGGCTCGATGATGATATACCCATGACGGCGGAGTTTCTCGATATTCTCCTGAACTATAGGGTTGTGGAACATATTATGGTTCATTGCCGGGGCAATTATCTTCTTGCAGGTACACGCCATAACGGTGGTAGTGAGCATATCGTCAGCGATACCTCCGGCGATCTTGCCGATAACGTTCGCAGTCGCCGGGGCAACGAGTACCACGTCCGCTTTTTTTGCGATAGAAACGTGTTCCACGCTGTACTCGAAATTGCGGTCGAAAGTGTCGATAAGGCACTTATGCTGGGTGAGAGTCTCGAAAGTCAGCGGGTGGACGAAGTTCTGAGTATTGGGTGTCATAGCCACATGAACGTCAGCGCCCAGTTTTGTAAGCATTCTCGCCACGTTGCACATTTTGTAAGCCGCAATGGAACTCGACACGCCAAGCAGCACAGTTTTTCCTTTAAGCATGGTATCTCTCCTTTTTTCTTGGGGAAAACCCTTTTGAAAAAGGGTTATTCCCCAAACCCCTTTCCTAAAACTTTAACGTATTCAGTCGAACTTTCCCTTTTTCTGAAAAAGCGATATTCCCAGAAAAATAACAGCCAGAACAGTGTATATCACGCCTAAACCGGTTTTATTGAATATAAAGAACTGCATAAGTGCGATAAGCATTGAAGCTATTGCATAGATGAGTGTGGCTATCCACTGTTTATTGGTTTTCATGGGTCTCCTTCGTCTTTTTGATTTCAGCATCATTTTTTTCAGGCAGACTTTTCAGGTATTCCAGAAAGACCTGGTGTGACTTACCATTTCCGTAAATAGCCGCATATATCATAGCAAGCATTTTCGCATCATAAAGGGCATTGTGGAAAGAAGCGGAATCCTTTTTGAGTTTAAGCAATTCAGAAAATGCTTCTAAAGAAGGCTTATGCTTGTATTTGATAGCTAACTGTAAATCACTAGAAATATCTACTATTTTAGAAGCGACTAATATGATACTATGTAAGTGTGCTATCTTATCTGTTGTTGGCGGAAAATTTTTAGCAAACTGCTCGGCAGCGTCCAGCAAGGACTTTTTGTCATTATTACCGTATACATATATTTCCTCTATATGATACTTTTCAAATATAGTTTCCAATTCAGTGCAGACTTCACCTGTGCTTGGTGCATCATCTATATCTGCCTGGGTGAGTCCGGTTAATTTACGACAAAACTTAGTTACTACAGGAAAACGGTAAGGTTTTATCGTTGTATAGAAGCTATCAACAATTTTCATCTTACTGTTTAATATTGCAATTCCTAATGATAAAGGTTCGCCACAATAACGTTCCTTTTTTAAGTACTCGCCGAAAAAACCGCAAGTACATTCCAGATCCAAAAAACAATAGTACATAATAAAAAAACATCCTTTCATTGACTCAAAGATTGTAAAAAAACCATAACAACAAGACCTTATCATTTACCGCAAAAAAGCCTGAAGGTCTGAAGTACAGTATTAATTACATAGATCTGATACACAACGAATGGCATCAGCCATCCACTCACGAACATCATTCGATATAGTTATGTACCACACATTTTGAGTCGCACTACAGAATGTGTTTTTTTCATATGTTAATAATATTATACCACACTCATACACAAAAATCAACCCTTTCCGGAAATAATTCTTGCAATATTGCGCTGAGTGTGGTATAATAAAGTATACTATTTAAGGAGGTCGGTCTGATGCTTTTAGCTGTCGATATCGGCAATACCAACATCGTTTTCGGCTGCGTGGACGATAATGACAATATCCTCGTTTCCGAACGTATCTCAACCAACCAAAGCGCTACTGCTGCGGAGTTCGCTGTTCTTATCAAAACTATCCTGGAAATGCATAACTTCCAGTGCAGCGATATCCATGATGCTATAATTTCTTCCGTCGTTCCCTCTGTTACCAACACCATCAAGGAAGCTGTCCGCAAGCTTTTCGGCGTTAAAGCTATGGTTGCTGGTTCAGGAATGAAAACGGGTCTTAATATTATCATTGATAACCCAAAGTCTCTTGGAAGCGATCAGGCTGTCGATGCTGTTGCCGCTATTAATAATTATCCGCTGCCACTTATCATTATTGATATGGGTACTGCTACTACTGTTTCCGTTGTGGACAAGAATAAAAACTACCTGGGCGGTCTGATATTCACCGGTATGGGCGTTGCTACCGACGCTCTTATCCAGAGAACTGCTCAGCTCCCTAAGATTGACTTCGAGCTGCCGCCAAGTATTATAGGTAAGAATACTATCGACTGCATGAAGGCTGGCTCTATCTACTCCAACGCTGCCGCACTGGACGGTATAATCAGCCGCATTGAAAAGGAAATGGGCGAGAAGTGTACCGCAGTCGCTACCGGCGGACTGGCTGAGGTGGTAGTTCCTCAGTGCATGAAAAAGATCCATCTGGATAAAGACCTGCTTATCAAAGGTCTGACCATAATCTACCGCAAGAATACAAAGTAAGGAGGGCTATGCTATGCCATTTATCAACGTCAAGACCAATGTTTCCGTGTCTCAGGACAAGGCAGATGCCGTAAAGTCCGCACTGGGACAGGCTATAACCACTATCCCCGGAAAAAGCGAGAGCTGGCTCATGGTCGGTATCGAGCCGGATTATATACTCTACTTCCAGGGCAGCGATTCACCAGCCGCTATCGCTGAGGTAAGCATCTTCGGCGGTGCGTCTTCATCTGCTTACGATACCCTTACCGGCCGTATAAGCGATATCCTTGAAAACGCCCTCGGCATCACCCAGGACAGGATTTACGTCCGCTACACCGAAACCGAAAACTGGGGCTGGAACGGCTCTAACTTCTGACACTAAGGCTTCTTATGGTCTGTGGGGCGACTTTACTGGGGGGAAACCTTTCTGAAGAAAGGTTCTCCCCCCAGACCCCCTTTCCAAAGACTTTTAGCTTAAAAATTCCCCCTGATATGGCGAACCTACACTCGCAAGAGCCAGTAGTCTTTCGTCCGCCATATCAGGGGGAATTTTTTAATTTAGAAGTTTTAGGAAGGGGGCTTGGGGGATAACCCTT
>JAGBJO010000035.1 GCA_017934425.1 Ruminococcus sp. | reverse complement strand
CTCGTAGCCCTTACCTGATTCATTAGGCTCACCACGGATCTTAACGTGACCGTACTGACCAGAACCACCGGACTGCTTCTTGTACTTGTAATCGATATCTGCGGTGCCCTTGATTGTTTCCTTGTAAGCAACCTGAGGCGCACCTACGTTAGCCTCAACCTTGAACTCACGAAGGAGACGGTCAACGATGATATCCAGGTGAAGCTCACCCATACCAGCAATGATAGTCTGACCAGTTTCCTCGTCAGTCCATGTCTTGAAGGTAGGATCTTCCTCAGCAAGCTTTGCGAGTGCGATACCCATCTTCTCCTGACCAGCCTTTGTCTTGGGCTCGATAGCCAGCTGGATAACAGGCTCCGGGAATTCCATTGACTCCAGGATAATGGGGTGCTTCTCGTCGCAGAGAGTATCACCTGTAGTTGTATTCTTCAGACCAACTGCTGCGGCGATATCACCGGAGTAAACAGTGGTCAGATCTTTTCTGTGGTTAGCGTGCATCTGAACGATACGTCCGAAACGCTCACGAGTGTCCTTAGTAGCGTTGAGAACGCTGTCGCCCTGATTTACGACACCGGAGTAAACACGGAAGAATGCCAGCTTACCAACGAAGGGGTCGGTAGCGATCTTGAATGCGAGAGCTGCAAAAGGCTCATCGTCAGAGGAAGGTCTTTCTTCCTCTTCTTCTGTCTCCGGGTTTACGCCCTTGATAGCCGGTACATCAAGAGGAGAGGGCATATAGTCGATGATAGCATCGAGAAGCTTCTGAACGCCCTTGTTCTTGTAGGAAGTACCGCAGCATACAGGAACCATTTCGTTAGCAATAGTAGACTTTCTGATGCAGGACTTGATCTCCTCCTCAGTAAGCTCTTCGCCGTCGAGGTACTTCATCATAAGTTCCTCGTCCTGCTCAGCAACGTGCTCGACCATTTCGTCGTGGTACTTCTGAGCCAGTTCCTTCATATCCTCAGGAATATCTTCAACCAGGATATCAGTACCCAGGTCATTTGTATAGATATAAGCCTTCATCTCTACCAGGTCGATAATGCCCTTGAATTCGTCCTCAGCGCCGATAGGCAGCTGGATCGGAACAGCATTACACTTCAGTCTGTCCTTCATCATGGAGATAACACGATAGAAGTCAGCACCCATAATGTCCATCTTATTTACATAAGCCATTCTGGGGACCTTGTAGTTATCAGCCTGTCTCCAAACTGTTTCAGACTGGGGCTCAACACCGCCCTTAGCGCAAAGTACTGTAACGGAACCGTCAAGTACACGCAGAGAACGCTCAACCTCAACAGTGAAGTCAACGTGTCCAGGAGTGTCGATGATGTTAAGTCTGTGACCAGCCCAGTAGCAGGTAGTAGCGGCAGAAGTGATAGTGATACCACGCTCCTGCTCCTGCTCCATCCAGTCCATAGTAGCGCTACCCTCGTGGGTCTCACCGATCTTATGGTTTACACCTGTGTAGAACAGGATACGCTCGGTAGTAGTAGTCTTACCAGCGTCGATATGAGCCATGATACCGATATTTCTGGTGTTTTCGAGTGTACAATCTCTTGCCATAATATCCTCCTCAGACTCTTACCAGCGGTAGTGAGCAAACGCCTTGTTTGCCTCTGCCATCTTGTGAGTATCGTCACGCTTCTTGCAAGCGCCGCCTGTACCGTTGAGAGCGTCCATGATCTCACCAGCAAGTCTTTCCTTCATAGTCTTCTCGTTTCTCTCTCTGGAATACTTAGTGATCCAGCGAAGTCCGAGAGTCTGTCTTCTTTCAGGTCTAACCTCCATAGGTACCTGATAAGTAGCACCGCCGAGACGGCGAGCCTTTACTTCGAGCTCAGGCATAACGTTCTCCATAGCCTGCTCAAAAGCCTCCAGAGCGTCCTGACCAGTTTTCTCAGCGACGATCTCGAAAGCACCGTAAACGATTTTCTGTGCTACACCCTTCTTACCGTCTAACATAATGTTGTTGATAAGACGTGTAACGAGCTTTGAATTGTATACAGGATCCTGTAATACATCACGCTTTGCGATTTTACCTCTTCTTGGCATTTCGCTTCCCTCCTTCATATAGAATAGATGAATTCATAGGTACTCGCCCCGACCGATTACTGCTCCGTAGTGAAGCGATCTTCACCGATCGGCAGCGTCAAGACCAATGCAGAGGAATGTATACGACCCTGTGGATCTATATAAATCTCCGCATTATCCTGCGGCAGTAGTAAGCCTATTTAAGTAAGTAGTGTGGTTTATACCGTCACACAATACCGGTCTTAGCAGTAATTACTTCTGCTTGGGCTTCTTAGCACCGTACTTGGAACGAGCCTGAAGTCTGTTAGCAACGCCCTGTGCATCGAGAGCGCCTCTGATGATGTGGTAACGTACACCAGGAAGGTCCTTAACACGTCCGCCTCTGATGAGAACAACGCTGTGTTCCTGAAGGTTGTGACCGATACCAGGAATGTAAGAAGTGACCTCGTAGCCGTTTGTGAGCTTAACTCTTGCGATCTTTCTCATAGCTGAGTTAGGCTTCTTAGGTGTAGCAGTTCTAACAGCAGTGCAAACGCCTCTCTTCTGAGGTGAGCTCTGGTTGATCTGTACCTTCTTCTTAGCATTGTAGCCCTTCTGGAGTGCAGGAGCAGTGGACTTTGTCTCAAGATCCTTTCTTCCCTTACGAACCAGCTGATTAAATGTAGGCATATTTTTCCTCCTTTTTATAGAATTTGCGTGCTTTTATTTGCACGCTTTAATATTATAACCGAAAAAAGACGGTTTGTCAAGGGGGAGTCCCCTGAAAACCGTCTTTTTTCCATATTTTTGGATATTATGCCGCAACGCTGTGGGCTATACCATGTTTAACTGTGCAGTTTTATCAGAATTCTTTAAGAAACTGTGCTATATCAATTTTTTCACTGTGGGTAGAGATATAAGCATAGTAGCGGAGAATAGATGAAGCGTCCAGTGAGTTGATATCGTCGTTGCCGTCAACGTCAGCAGCAAGCTTCTGAGTCTCGGTAAGGTTCATTTTGCCGACTGTGGAGAGTGCGGCGTAAGCCTTGAGAACTTCTGAAGCATCGGCGGAGTTTACGTCCTTGTTGCCGTCTACATCGCCCAGAATGAAATCAGGCTTATCCGCAACATTGATAATGAAGCTTGTCTGTGCCTCAACATTCTTTCCGAGAACGTCATTGTACTTTGATACTGTGATAGTTATAGACTTTGTGCCGGGAGTTGACATATCAGGTATAGAGAAAGTGAATTTGTAGTCATCGAAGTTTTCAGGATTTATGTGACCGCCGTTTACAAGCATGGAGTTACCATTTTCTTCGATGAACCAGAGGTCAACTGTAAGACCGGTAAGGTCAAGGATATCGCCTGCTGTGTAGTCAACCTTGTCAGGCATATCTGCAACAGTGAGTCTCAGGCTGAAATCATTGTTTTCAACAACTGTAGAAGTGGTAGTTTCAGTTGATGTGGTAGTTTCGGTAGAAGTTGTAGTCTCGGTAGAAGTTGTAGTTTCTGTAGAAGTTGTTACCTCTGTAGAAGTGGTAGTCTCAGGTGCTTTTACCTCAACGGTGAATGATGCTTCACGATAAGCGCCGCTTCCGGAAGCTCTTGCGATAATTGTATAAGTGCCGGGAACGTAAGCGTTATAAGCGGAAGTATCAAGAGATACCCAGATATCGTTGTACATACCTGTAGAAGCAGGAAGCTGGTTCATATAGAACATAGCATCAGCCTCACGAACATTGCCGTCGCTGTAGTTGTAAGATGCATTAACTGAAACGCTGCCGCCGGTAAGGTCGAGAGCCTCGCCTACTTCGTAAACAGTCTTTGTAGGCTGGTTAAGACCGATGCCCAGGTTAACATTTTCCAGGTAAACGTTTGTAGTAGTGGTTGTGGTTGTAGAAGTTGTAGAAGTTGTTGAAGTTGTAGACTCGGTAGAAGTAGTTTCAGGTGCTTTTACCTCAACAGTGAATGAGTACTCCTGGCTTGCGCCGCTGCCGGAAACGTAAGCTGTGATAGTGTAAGTGCCGGGAACATAAGCGTTATAAGCGGAAGTATCGAGATATACACGAAGGTCGTTGTAAAGACCTGTAGAAGCAGGAAGCTGGTTCATGTAGAACATAGCATCAGCATACTTAGCATTGCCGTCGCTGTAGTTGTAAGTTGCATTAACTGAAACGGTTCCGCCTGAAAGGTCAAGAGCCTCGCCTACTTCGTAAACAGTCTTTGTAGGCTGGTTAAGACCGATGCCAAGGTCAACGTTTTCCAGGTAAACACTTGTAGTAGTGGTTGTGGTTGTAGAAGTAGTTGTTGTGGTGGTAGTTGTAGAAGTTGTTGAAGTTGTAGACTCGGTAGAAGTAGTCTCAGGTGCTTTTACCTCAACAGTGAATGACTCGCTCTTGCTCTTGCCCAAGCCGGAAATCTCAGCGGTAATGGTGTAAGTGCCGGGAACATATGCATTGTAAGCGGAAGTATCAAGAGTGATCTGGAAGTCAGGCTCAGTTAATCCAGTGGTGAAAGGAAGTTTATCCAGTTCCTTTTTAAATACATCAACATATTTTGCATAGCCATCGCTGTAGTGGTATGTCAGATAAGTTTCAACATAGCCGTCAGTCAGATCAAGAGGTTCACCGACTTCATAAACAGTTTTTGTAGGCTGGTGGACGCTGAAACTAATATCAACGTTTTCAAGGTAAACACTTGTAGTAGTGGTTGTAGTTGTAGAAGTGGTCGTTGTGGTAGTAGTTGTTGTTGTTGTAACTTCTTCGTTTACAGTCAGTTCAAAGGAAGCAGTCTTAACGTAGCTGCCGGACTTGGCAGTAATGTAGATAGTGTGAGTACCGGGCTTTTTGCTGTCAAAATCGGAGGAATCAACAGTAACGATGATATCGTTTGAACGACCGCCGATTCTTGTACTGTCAGTCATGAGCCAGTCAAGACCCTCAAAGTGGTCAGTAGTGCTGTCGCTGAAAGCGTAGAAAGCAGTAACGTCATAAGTACCTCCGCTGAGGTCGAGGGGTTCGCCGTACTCGTATACAGTCTTGGTAGGCATCTTAGCGATCTCTACTTCAAGCTGCATTTCATCAAGGTAAACTTCTGTAGTAGTGGTTGTAGTTGTAGTGGAAGTAGTTGTTGTAGTGGTTGTGGTAGAAGTTGTAGTCTCAGGCTCTTTTACCTGAACATCGTAGGAAATTGACTTGCTCTTTCCAGAACCGGAAACTGTAGCCACGATCGTATAAGTGCCGGGAACGTTTGCGTTATAAGCGGAAGTATCAAGGTCTACCTTGAACTCGTTGTTAATACCAACATAAGAAGGTATCTGGGAGGAAGCATCGAAAGCTGCGTCGATATCCTTAGTGCTGCCGTCGCTGTAGCGGTAAGTCAGGTTAACTGAAACATAACCGCCAGTGAGGTCAAGAGGCTCGCCAATTTCGTAAACAGTCTTGGTAGGAGTCTTACCGCCGATACCAACATTTACGTCCTCCAGATATACAGGAACGGTGGTAGTTGTTGTGGTAGTGGTGGTTTCTTCGGTGGTGGTAGTTGTGGAAGCGGAAGTAGTCTCGTTGCTCTTTACCTCAACGTAGAAAACTTCTGTTTTAGTACCGCCGTCGCAGTTTACTGTGATGATAATGGGGTAAGAACCGGGTCTGTAGGGAGCGTAAGCGGAAGTATCAACAGTAACAACCATATCGTTGTTGAGACCGCCTGTTCTTGTGCTGTCAGTCATCGGCAGAATGTCTGTTTTGTAAGGTACAACAGAACCGTCGGTGTAGTTATAATTGATAGCAACTGCATAGTAGCCGCCAGTCAGATCGATAGGCTCACCGTACTCATAAACAGTCTTAGTGGGCAGAGCGGTTACATCAATGTAGATATCAGCGCTGTCCACATGGACTGTAGTGGTAGTAGTTTCAGTAGAAGTTGTAGTCTCTGTAGTGGTTGTAGCGGAAGTAGTAGTCGGCTGGCTTGTACCTACATAGAAGCGCTGAGTAGCAGACTTTCCTGCACACTCGATAGTAAGTATAATAGCATGAGCGCCAGTCTTTTCGGGGTCGAAGTCGGAGGAATCGACAGTGATCTTGATGCAGTCGTCCTTTCCGGCGTATCTTATAGGCTCAGTCATTGACAGACCTGCTTCGCTGAAGCTTTCCTTAGTACCATCGCTGAAGGTAACATCAGCAGAAACGTCGAAAGTACCACCTGTAAGATCAAGCTCTTCGCCGTAATCGAAAGTTGTCTTGTTGCAGATAGTCTTGATGTTCAGTGAGAGAACAGCGTCAACAGGGTGAACTCCGACAGGCTCAGTAGTTGTGGTAGTGGTGGGTTCAGTAGTAGTTGTAGTAGTGGTTGTAGTAGTTGTGGAAGTTGTAGTGGTAGTTGATGTAGTTGTGGTAGATGTAGTAGTGGAAGTGGTCGTGATAACAGGTATCTCACCGAATACAGCGAAGTTATAGTTATTAGTCTTGGCGATAGTCTCGGCAGTAGAGCCGGCATAGCCATAAATAACACCGCTGAAATAGGGTGAAACTGTATCAGAAGTGCTTGAGAATGTGTTCTTATCGGAACTTATCTGGCAGTCCTTGTTGTAGATGTAAATGGCACGGGCACCTGTATTCTGGAAAGCCGATTTACCGATGATGCCGACAGATTCCGGGAGAGTAACCGTAGAAAGTGAAGTACAGTCATTGAAAGCGTAAGGTCCGATGTAAGTGATACCGCTGTGGATATTTATCTCAGAAAGGTTTGAACACTGGGAGAACGCTGATTTTCCTATGGTGGTGATAGCATCGTCGATGACTACCTTGCGTATCTCCGAAGTCATTCCAGCCCAGGGAACGTAGCTTGCCATGTCGTAGTTGTACATAGCGCCAGAACCCTTGAGATAGAGCGTGCCTCCGCTCAGTTCCCAGGTGATGTTAGCTCCGGCAGTTGTGTCAAGTGCCGAAACCCGGCTTAAAAGGTTGTAGGCATTAAGATTAGCCTCAGCCTGAGCCGTGACGGAAGTCACTGCTGAAAGCGCCATAGCAGCCGACAGCAGCAGACTTGCGATTCTTTTTCTTTCCATGAAAAAGACCTCCTTTTGTAATTTTTTATGTTTTCTATATTAACCTGTAGCAGGTTAGTATCTTATATATTTATGGTTTGCAGGTCTTGCAGGGGGAATATCCCATGGCGATAAGATCGTCTCTTGAACCGGTGAAAGTATCATAGTTCCGCTTGCTGATTGTGTCTACAGATGAGCAGGTGGACTTGTGAAATTTCATGGTATTTGTATTCAGCACATAAGTGATGCTGTATGGGTCTGTCGCAGCGGTAGTGGTGGTAGTAGTAACAGGCGTATAGGCGACTGTTGTGGTGGTAGTTACAGCCGGAGCAGTAGTTGTTACAAGCTTATCGCCGGGAATGAGAAGTTCTTCCGGAGAAGCCTGCCTGTCAGTAGTGAATGTGACGTTTTTTCCGTCTGATACTGCGACGATATCGCCCATAAGGTCGGTGCGGAATATCTGCACATCAGCGTCACGGAGTCTTGAAAGGACTTCATCATGAGGGTGACCGTAGCTGTTTCCCTTTTCAGTGGAAATTACAGCGTACTTTGGCATAACAGCGTTCAGCCAGGTATAGCTTGAGCTGGTGTAAGAACCGTGGTGACCCACTTTCAGCACAGTAGCAGAAGGGTCAATGCCATTATCGAGCATTATCTGTTCCGCTTCACGTTCAGCGTCGCCGGTAAATAGGAAGCTTGTGTCGCCGTATACGATTTTCAGGACGATAGAGGTATTATTCGTATCGGTGAGGGTATTTACGCCGAGGATCGAAATATCAGCGCTTCCCAGGGTGTAGGTATCGCCCACCGAGGGGATCTTCAGACCTCCGCCCTTTTCATCGGCAGCCTTCTTGAAGTAGGTAAAAGCCTTCGAGTCATAGGAAGTTACCGGGGAAAGTACCAAATCAGCATCAGCCAACTGGAATGCGCTGGGGATACCGCCGATATGGTCTTCATGTGCATGAGTACCAACAACTATATCCAGGTGGCGGATATTATCTCTTTCCAGAACGGAGTAGATAAGGTTTGAATCTGGTGCATTACCGCCGTCGATGAGCATATAGTGACCGTCGCACTGGATAAGTGCAGCATCAGCCTGTCCCACGTCCAGGAATTTCACAGAGAAGGTGGAAGGGGGAGGAAGTACGGTGGTGGTAGTGGTAAATGTGGTGGAAACAGTTGTGGTGGTTGAAGTGGTTGATGTGGTAGTTGTAGTAGTTGATGTGGAAGTAGTCGTTATAGGGGTATAATCTCCCGCAACAAACTGGTCAATGGTGCAATTGCCGCCTGATGACGTGTACGCATAGAAAGCAAGCACCAGTGAAGCGTCCAAAGAGGCAATGAAGCCGTCGCCGTCAACATCACAGGCGAGTAAAATCGAGGAAGGTTCATTGGGAGTACCGCCTACTGAGAGTTCAGCGTACAGGTTGAGTATCATGGAAGCGTCAGCAGAAGTGACGTAACCATCATCGTTAACATCGCCTTTGGAATAGGCTTTTTCAGCATCGGCTGAAAGATCCTGGCTGAAATGGGCGGCGGCTATCTCGCTGCACAGCCCGCAGCTACAGACATCTTCCTCAGCATATGTACAGACTGTCTGCTGAGAAAGGGGAGCGGTAGTAAGTACAGCCGCTGATGCTGCGGCTATTATTCGTTTTATATCCATAATAATTCTCCTTAATGTGCATCAATAACGTCTTGGAGCAATGAGCATGATTATGGGGTATATCTCAAGTCTTCCCAGGAGCATATCAAAGCAGAGTACTATCTTGGAGAAAGCGTTCAGACCGCCCAGATTTCCGGCAGTACTGAAATGACCAACGCCGAAACCGATATTGTTCATACAGGTAATAACGGCGGAGGCACTTTCCTCAATAGAGTACTTATCGAGGGAGACAAGGAGAATGGACATAGCCATGAGCATCATAAAGAGGATAAAGTAGTTGCTTGCACCACGTACAACGTCCTTTTCAACAGGCTTGCCGTCCATTTTGATAGCTGCAACGGTACGGGGGCTGACGATGTATTTCAGTTCCTTGATACCGGTCTTTACGATTATCATAATTCTGGCAACTTTCATACCGCCTCCGGTAGAACCCGCACATGAGCCGATGAACATAAGCACCAGCAGGAGAGTCTGAGCGAAAACCGGCCAGTCGGTAGTATCGGTATTTGAGAAACCGGCGGAAGTGATAGTTGAAGCTACCATGAAGAATGAATGTCTGAAAGCGTCACCGATGCTCTCGGAAGCTCTCAGCAGGCTTGCGGCGATAAGTATCGTAGCAATGCCGATAATGCTGAAATATGTGCGGACTTCCTCGTTTTTGAAAGTGAGGGAGAACTTCCTTATCAGCAGATAGTAGTAAAGGTTGAAGTTAACGCCGAAAAGTATAATGAACACAGCGATGACCATTTCAATGTACAGGCTGTTATAGTGACCGATGCTGTCTCCCCAGCAGGAGAAACCGCCGGTACCAGCAGAGGAGCAGGCGTGGATAACAGCGTCATAGAAGGACATACCGCCCAGTTTCAGCATTATCATCTCTGAGACAGTGAGGGTTATGTAAATGCCGTAGAGGATACGGGCGGAGAACTTGGACTTTGAAACAAGTCTGCCAACGTTCGGGCCTGCACATTCCGCCCTCATCATGTGCATAGTACGGGAGTCGTTGCTTGACATGATAGCCAGCACGAACATAAGTACGCCCATACCGCCCAGCCAGTGAGTGAATGCTCTCCAGAACATCATGGATTTCGACATTGATTCCACATCTGAGAGTATCGTAGCACCGGTGGTGGTGAAACCGGAAACTGTCTCAAAAAGGGCGTTGATGTAATTTGGTATCTCGCCGGATATGACAAAAGGAAGCGCACCGATCGCTGACATAGTTATCCACGAAGCGGCAACGCTTACAAAGCCCTCCATTGAGAATACCGCATTATTCTTGGGTTTTCGCCATGTAAAAGCGTAGGCGATGACAAGGGTTATACCAACTGGGATAAGGAAAGAAGCAAGCAGGTGGTGTTCGCCATAGATAAGACCAACGATTATGGGCAGCATCATGCAAAGTGCCACGACCTTGAGTATCTGACCCATAATGTATAAAACCATTCTGTAATTCATGAGGTGAAACTGCGCTCCTTATTAGTCGAATATCTGCTTTAAGTCACCGAAGCCCTTGTTAGTTGTGATAACAACAACGCTGTCGTTGACTTTCAGGCAGTCGTCGCCCTTGGGGATAATAAGTTCATTTCCTCTTATGATGCTGGCGATAAGGATACCGCTGCGGAGTTTGAGCTTTTTCAGCGGAACGTCCACATAGTCCTTCTGTTCACGGATAACGAACTCGATAGCCTCCAGACGGTCATTTACCAGGCGGTAAAGGGTAGTGATGTTGTTGCCGGCAGAGTTCTGTTTTGCACGGACATACTGGAGGATCTGGTTTACAGTGATAGTCTTGGGTGAAATGATGCTGTCAAGATCAAGGGTATCGGAAAGCTGCATGAGTGTCATGCGGTTTACCTTTGTAACGACCTTTTCAACGCCGTTATTCTTAGCCAGCAGGGACAGGAGGATATTTTCCTCGTCGATGCCTGTAAGGGTAACAACAGCGTCCGCATCGTAAACACGTTCCTCCTTCAGAAGATCGTGGTCAGTACCGTCGCCGCAGATGACGCTTACCTTGTTGAGCTGGTCGGAGAGTTCGGCGCAGCGGTCACGGTTTATCTCGATTATCTTGACCTTGATGCCCATTTCACGAAGCTGCTGAGCCAGGTGGTAGCCCACTCTGCCGCCGCCGATGAGGACAGCTGACTTCACTCGCTTTTCACGGTAAGCGGCGCTGATGCTCTTGAAGAACTTGACCATAGCGCTGTGTGAAGCAGTCATATGTATCTTGTCTCCGGCATGGAGAACGAAGCTTCCGTTTGGTATGATTAGTTCCTCACCACGCTGAACGGCGCAGATAAGCACGTCCAGGCGCAGACGGCGGCTAAGCTGACTGAGGGCGACGTTTTCCAGGATACTTCCACGGGTGATGCGTATTTCAGCCAGATCGACCCTGCCCTTAGCGAACGATTCCAGGTTTATAGCCTCCGGGTAACGCAGGACTTTAGCGATCTCGTTAGCGGCATTGTAGTCGGGGTTTACCATAAGGCTTATGCCCAGTTCCTCACGCATGAATACCATCTGCTTGTCGAACTCAGGGTTTCTGACACGGGCGATACAGTGGCGTGCTTTCATTTTTTTAGCGATAAGGCAAGAGAGTATATTCACCTCATCGGAACTTGTAACAGCGATAAAGATGTTACATTTTTCGATATCAGCTTCTTCGAGGACGCTTGTACGCAGACAGTTTCCTGCGATTCCCTTAACGTCATAATCGTTTATAAGTGAATTGATACGATCCTCGCTGCGGTCGATGATAGTGACGTTATGCTCATCGCAGAGAACCTCAGCGAGAGCGCCGCCGACTTTACCGCCGCCGACAATGATAATGTCCATAAATCCTCCTTAATGAGAAGCAGGGGAGTGAAAAAGTTATTTTTGTTAATTTTTCCCCACGCTAATATTTCTCATAATAATTATAAACCTATGGTGCAGTATTTGTCAATAGTTAAAATGTTAATTCCCTTTTTTAATGCATAATGACTGCTGGCTCGGAAGCGCTTTCCTGGGTCAGCATATTTTTTGGTGATTTGTTTGTTTGGAGCTTTAATAAATGCGTAATTCGTAATGCGTAATGCGTAATTAAATGTGTTCGCTTGCGCTCACGGATTTTAATATCAGGATTTGTACAATTAATAGTTATACTATTTAAAATATATCGCCGTCAGGCGATACCGCAATTACGCATTACGCATTACGAATTACGCATTAAAATAATGTTGACAAGTGAGCCGGTAATATATTATAATGTGTATATAAACTACAGAAAGGACCCCTCTCTTTATGGAAAAAATCTATAAGATAAAAATGGGCAAAGCTATGTGCGCTGTCGATTTAGGCGACGGCAGCGAGCGTGGCGAATATGTGGGTCAGGACTATATCCTCCGTAAACTCGGCAGACCTCACCGCAGTATCAGCCTGATGTACTGCTACTATCCTCTCGATAAGCAGTGGCCCGCAAGAATATCTGAAGCAATGAAGGACGCTGACGTTTCATTCCAGTGGGACTACCCCTACGACGACTACTTCCCGTACCTTGGCGGTATCGGCGGCAATACCGACGGCGAACCATTTACCTGTATGCGTGATGTGCGCCGCCACGGTCAGGACGTTACCCTGACTCTTACCATTGACCCGGCTGTTACTGACGAGATGCTGGCAGCTATTGGGGACGACCTGCGCCCTTTCGGACGTGTTTTCCTGCGTATCAACCACGAAGCTACCGGAAACTGGTTCTCCTTCAATAAGCGTGCCACCTATCAGGAAGTTGCTGACTTCTACTGCCGTGCTTCCCGGATAATCAAAGAACACGCCCCGAATGTGCAGACTATCCTGTGTATAGGCGGCGTTGAAAACCCCGAAAAAGGCGGCGAGATCGAGAAGGAAAAGGAGTTCGCACAGGCAGTCCGTGAGACTGATATATGGTCAGTGGACAAATATATGGCGCTTCACTGGGGCTGGCCATACGACGTTGCCGAACCTGGCGGAAATTCCCACAGCAGAAGCTCTGTGAACAGTACCTACGAGCATACCAAACTCAGCTATGAGCGCTTCAAGTACCTCTGCGGCGGTCAGGAGAAGCCTATGGTCATGAGCGAATTCAACGCCGACGGCGATGTTACCGGCGCTTACGAACAGGCTGAAATGGTCAAGCTTTTCTGCGACAGGCTCAAAGCCGAGAAAGCCGACTGGTTCTCAGGATTCACCTTCTACCAGTTCCGTGACCGTGGAAGGCTGGGTCTGGAGATAGAAGACCCCAACGATTCCACCGTCGGCATCGAACAGCCGGTTATGCAGACATACAAGGAAATTATCCACGACGAGTGGTTCTTGCCCTCAATGACTGAACAGGGGGAAGTCACACTTCCTGTTACTCTGCGCTGGGGCAATTCCGAGGACGCTGAGGGTATCGCTATCCCTGTTCACTTCGACAGCAACCCCCACTTCTGCGAACTTGTATTCGAGGACGACTCAAACCTTATGATAGAACTGAACGGCAGGTGGTTCTACAAGTCCCCGAAGGCAAAAACTATCGACCTTATGAGTGCTTTCTATGAGAAACCCCTTTCCGGAAGCGCTGATATGACCCTGAAGATATTCGCTCCGCCTGCCACCGGCGAGAACGATCTCTCCGCCGAGGACGGTATCTTCAACTACTACTATACGCTGGAAAAACTGCCGGCTATCCGCATCAGGACTGCACCGGTTGAACCCAGTTGTGACAGATAAGGAGAATTATGAAAACATCAGTTATTATCGTCTGCGCCGGTAATTCCACACGCATGGGCGGAGTGAACAAGATACTCCTGCCCCTGGGTGACAGACTGGTTATCGGCGTTACCATGCAGGCTTTCGAGAAATGCCCGGACATTTCGGAAATAGTTATCGTGGCGAGGGAAAGTGATATACCAGCTATCAAAGCTGAGGCTGAGAGCGCCGGCATCACTAAGCTGAAATGCTGTACCACCGGCGGAGATACCCGTCAGCAGAGCGTCATAAACGGCGTTAAGCAGATATCCCAGGATTCGGATATGGTAGCAGTCCACGACGGCGCACGCCCCCTTGTAAAGCCGGAGCATATTTCCAAGGCAGTCCGTGATGCGTCAATATTCGGCGGTGCAACACTTGGCGTTCCTGTAAAGGATACTATCAAGACTGTTGATGACGGTATCATCACTGACACTCCGCCCAGAAAATTCCTCTACATAACCCAGACTCCGCAGATATTCAAACGCAGTCTCTACTTCGAGGGCATAGACTTCGCCCTTGAACACGGTCTGGACTTTACTGACGACTGTCAGCTTGTGGAGGCTATCGGCGGAAAGGTGTATATGACCATAGGCGACTATACAAATATCAAGATAACCACCCCGGAGGATATCGCAATTGCGGAGACTCTGCTGAAACAGAAAGGAGAATGATATGTTCAGAATAGGTCATGGTTACGACGTACATAAACTGGTGGAGGACAGAAAGCTTATACTGGGAGGCGTTGAGATACCCTACGAACTGGGTCTTCTCGGTCACTCAGATGCGGACGTTCTCGCTCATGCGATAATGGACGCAATGCTGGGCGCTCTTGCGCTGGGCGACATCGGTCATCTGTTCCCGGACAGCGATGAGCATTATAAGGGCGCTGACAGTATGGTGCTTCTGGAGCAGGTATGCAGAGTGTGCCGCTCAAACGGCTTCACCGTAGGAAATATCGACGCTACAGTTATTGCACAAGCCCCCAAGCTTGCACCGTATATAGAGAGTATGCGTGAAAGGCTGGCTGAGGTCATTGGCTGTGAAGTGTCACAGATAAGCGTCAAGGCTACTACTGAGGAACATCTTGGCTTTACAGGCGCAGGTCTGGGTATCTCAGCCCACGCTGTTGCACTTATGAATAAATTCTGACAATTAACCGTTTGTACTTGACAATTTCAGATACGCAGTATATAATTATCATATAGGACACATATTATACCGCAGATGAACAAAATAGCGGTAAACTTTGTAGTGAATGGAGGATATACTTATGAAGAAATTTATCTCTGCTGTAATGGCAGGCGCAATGGCTTTTTCAGCTATGGGCGCTGTAAGCGCTTCTGCTGAGAATTATGGCGAGGGCGATAAAATAGTAATATTTGGCGACAGCATCGCTGCTGGTATGGGTCTGGCAGACAGTGAAATGTGCTACGGCGATATCATTGCTGATTACCTGCGTGGCGACGTTGAAAACTACGCTGTTTCCGGTGATACTACCGCTGATATGATAAACGTTATGAGTAATCTTACTGAGGAGCAGAAGTCTGCTGTTGCTGATGCTGATACAGTTATCATCTCTATCGGAGGAAACGACATTATCCGCTTTGCTGTAAGCGACCTGCTTATATACGTTTCAGCTATAGACTGTCTGGCTGACGGCGTTACACTTGACAAAATCGACCCTAACGAGGTCGGTCTGACCGAAGTGCTTGCTATGGTCGACAAGGACAAGCTGAAGGCTTTTGCTGCTGATGCTAACAATAAGCTGGCACTTAACAAGCGCCTTCTCGAACTGGGCAAGAAGATCAGATTTACCGACGAATTGGACACAAGAGGTCAGTACAAGAACTATATGCTTATCCAGAACCAGATAGTTCCCAATCTGAAGAACGCTGTTTCCAATATCGAGGTAATGAATCCTGATGCAAAGATAATCATTCAGACCATCTATAATCCGCTTGAATTCGACAAGGCTTACCTTGCTGAAAACTATTCTGAGACTTACCAGACTATCTTCACGTCTGTAACTCCTATTGTCAATGACGTTCTGGAGTCATATGCAAGCCAGATAACTGCTGCATTTGCTGATGACGCAAACGTAAAGATCGCTGACGTTAAGAAGAGCTTTGATTCTTCTGACAGCATAGATACCGCTTCAAGCTGGTACTTTACAGGTATCCAGAACGGCGGCAGATCAACTGATATCCACCCCAACCAGATCGGTCATCTCCAGATCGCTGCTACTATCCTTGATGCTATGGGCAAGAAGCCTGCTGAGGACGGAAGTATCTTCAGATCTATATACATGGCTAACAGTAATGCTGATAAGTATCCTGCTGCTGCAAAGGCAGGCGTTGAGGCTTATATCGGTTCTTATGCACTGGGCGATGTTGATGACAACAACAGCATCGACTCCAACGATGCATCATCTATCCTGAAAGAGTACGCTGCTATTTCCACATCTGGCACAGGTGCTTTAAATGATGCTGCTTCAAAGGCTGCTGACGTTGACGGCATAGGCGGAGTTTCCTCTACTGACGCTTCTACAGTACTGAAATACTACGCTTCCATTTCTACAGGAAAGAACGTCACATTCCACGCTTTCCAGGCTGCACAGAAGAATCCTACACCAGTTGTTGAGCCGGTTTCACTTCCTGATGAAGGTATGTAATCCAGCGGAGATCTGTTTTATTAAATGATTACTCTTAAATAAGAACATATTACAGGCGGCTGCAAAAAAGCTGCCTGTTTTTTTTGTTTGTTCATTTAATTGCAAGGAGTTCAGGTTCTTCTTTATCAAAAATTCGGTATTATTCCAAAATGCCCTTGACTATTTCGGCGTTTTAGGGTATTATATTAAGTGAGAAACTTTGAACGATACTCACAAAACAGGAGTTCATAATAATGAAGATCAATATTAAAACCTCTCTGATAGTACTGGTTTCGGCACTTTCCCTCTCTGTTGCCGGATGTGCCAGCAGACCCGGAAATTCCGGCAGTGATACCCTAAGTTATAGCTGGAGCAACGTGGCTATCGGCGGCGGAGGATATATCACCGGTATCATATACAACCCCGGCGAGGAAGGGCTTGCCTACGCAAGGACGGATATCGGCGGTGCTTACCGCTTCGATAAACAGCAGGATAAATGGGTAGCCATTACTGACCACTTTGGCGGCGATCAGTGGAATCTTATCGGCATTGAAAGTATCGCAGCTGACCCTAAAGAGCCGAACCGTGTTTATGCCGCCTGCGGTACTTATATGGGCGAAAACGGCGCTATCATCGCTTCCAGCGACTACGGCAAGACCTGGAAACAGTTCGACCTGCCCTTTGGCTGCGGAGGAAATAACTCCGGTAGAGGCGTGGGCGAGAGACTGAAAGTTGACCCGGTAAACAATAATGTGATATACTTCGGTTCACGCACCGACGGCCTTTGGAAGTCCGAAGACTACGGCGAAAACTGGGCTAAGGTGGAGTCGTTCCCGGTAAAGGGCGACTACCTCCAGGAGGGCAACGCTATGGGCGTTATGTGGGTGGAGTTCGATCCTGCCACTGACGACGTTTACGCTGGCGTTGCCATGCTTTCAGGTGAATGTATCTACCGTTCAAAGGACGGCGGCAATACCTGGGAGGCGCTTCCTGCCAATAATAAGGGACAGTATCCCTTGCAGGCGGTCATTTCCCCAAACGGGAATATGTACCTTGCCTACTCCGATACCTGCGGGCCGAATTCCGATCCCCACAACGGCGCTGTGTACGCTATGGAACTTTCAAGCGGTAAATTCACCGATATAACTCCCGATGTGAATGACGGTCACTACGGCGGATACGGCGGTATCACCCTTGACAATAATGACCCGGACACAGTTATTGTAACGTCGCTGAGTTTCTGGGACGATAAGGGCGATAATATCTACCGCACCACCGACGGCGGAAAGTCCTGGAAATCACTGTATACCAAGACCGAGAAGAACTTCGTCATGGATACCTCACAGGCACAATGGCTGGACTGGGGCAGGGAAGAAGCCAAGACCGGCTGGTGGACGGCAGCAGTTGCCATTGACCCGTTCAACTCCGATAAGGTAAGCTACGGTACAGGTGCTACGCTGTTTTCCACCGTGAACCTTACCGACCTGGGCAGCGGTACGCCGGTGACTATCGAGTTCGATGCTTACGGCATCGAGGAAACTGCGGTTTATGATATGGTAACTCCGCCCTACAGCGAGGGAACTCCCCAGATGTATTCCATTATGGGCGACCTGACCGGCTTTTCACATCTGGACGTTACAAAATGCCCGGACGATGCCCACTTCATGAAAAACGGCAACCCAAATTCTGTGGACTGCGCTTTCCTTGACGGCAGGTATGCTGTCTACACCAGCGAGAGCAAGAAAGCGCTCAATTATACCACTGACGGCGGTGCTACGTGGAATAATATAAAGCTGCTGCCTGAGAAATCTCAGGGCGGCGACGCTGCAATGTCCGCTGACGGTAAAATAATCATCTGGAAACCCGCCAGCATCAGCGGCAAGCCCTACGTTACCGACGACTATGGCAAGACCTGGTATAACTGCGAGGGTCTTAGCTATGGGGCAAGGGTAGTGGCTGACCGTGTTGACCCGGAGAAGTTCTATGCAGTAAGCGGCGGCGTGATGTACGCATCAAGTGACGGCGGACGGCATTTCGAGCCCACCGGCGCTGTGCTTACTGAAAGCACGAAGCTCGTTCCCTCGGCGGTGAAGTCCGGGGCGATATGGGCTTACAGTATCTCATATCCCATGTACTCCGAGGACGGCGGCAAGACCTTCAATGTGCTGAAAACCGCCAACGTAAAGGCACTTGGACTGGGCGCTCCCGAAAAGGAGGGCGGCGCTGAGACTGTGTACATCATGGGTAACGACAACGTAGAGGGTAATGATTCTCCTCACGGCGACGGCATATACCGTTCCACTGACGGCGGTCAGACCTGGCAGCGACTTAATGACGAGCAGCATTTGTTCGGTAATCTTACAGCTTCGATAACCGGCGACAGCGAGGTATTTGGCAGAGTATACTTCGCCACCAACGGCAGAGGCATTGTGATGGGAGATATGGCTGATTGACCAGAAAGACAATAGTATCTTTACTAACAGCAGCAGGTACGGCGATGACGGTGTTCGCCGCCGGGGTTTCCTGCATATTTTCAACGCCCATTGTGAGCAAGACAAAGTACCCGGTTTTCGGGGTTGACGTTTCCCACTATCAGGGCGATATTGACTGGAGCGCACTGGAGAGTCAGGGCGTGAAGTTCACGTTTATCAAGGCGACTGAGGGAAGCGGTCATATTGACGAATCAGTTCGTGAGAACCTTGCAGGCTCAGCGCAGACAGGTATAAAGCGCTCCTGTTACCACTTTTTCAGCTTTGACAGTCCGGGAGAGACTCAGGCACAGAACTTCATAAGTGCCGTGGGTTCGGAGGAGATAGATATGCCGCCTGTTGTAGATATAGAGTACTACGGCGACAAGGCGCTCCACAAGCCAACTCAGGAGGAGACAGAGGCGATACTCCGTCCGCTTCTTGAGCAGCTTGAGGCGTACTATGGGTGCAAGCCCATAATCTACACCACGCTGCCGATGTATATAAGGTATATCCGCAGCGGCTTCACGGATTATCCGCTCTGGATAAGGTCGGTGACATTTGAGCCTGACCTTATGAACTGGAAGTTCTGGCAGTACGACGATAAAGGGCAGCTTGACGGCTATTTCGGTGAAGAACCCTGCATCGACTTCAACGTATACAACGGAACAGAGAGCGAATTTGAAGCAGAATTTAATAGCTAATGCGTAATGATTTATAAAAGAGAAAGGATATAAGATGCGACCATTTGAACTGACACCACCAATAAAAGACTATATCTGGGGCGGTACACGGCTTCGTGATGAGTTCGGCAAGGAAAGCAAACTCGACCGCCTTGCCGAAAGCTGGGAACTTTCCTGCCACAAGGACGGAGTAAGCGTTATCAAGACCGGTGAATTCGCTGGTATGACGCTCCCGCAGTTCCTTGAAGAACACCCGGAGGCACTTGGAGAGAACTGCGATAAATTCGACTTCTTCCCCGTCCTTATCAAGCTTATTGACGCTAAGGACAACCTCTCTGTGCAGGTTCACCCGGATAACGACTACGCCATGCGTGTGGAAGGGGAGTACGGCAAGACAGAGATGTGGTACATCGTGGACTGCGACCCTGATGCTGAACTTATCTACGGCTTCAAGGACGAGATATCCCAGGAGGACTTCCGCAGGGCTATCGAGGAAAATACCCTCCTTGACAAGGTGAACAGAGTCAAGGTAAAGAAGGGTGACGTTTTCTTCATAAAGTCCGGCACTCTCCACGCTATCGGAAAGGGTATACTCATCGCTGAGATACAGCAGAACTCCAATACCACCTACCGTGTCTATGACTACGGCAGAGTAGGCGCTGACGGCAAGCCCAGAGAACTTCACATCGAGAAGGCACTGGAAGTTACCGACCGCACACCTGCACCGATGAATACTATCGCTCCCGCTCAGGAAATGGGCGACGGACTGAGTATCCAGCAGCTTGCTTCCTGCGAATACTTCAGCGTGATGAAGTTCACAATGGCTGAGGGCGGAGAACTTTTCTTCAACCACGTTCAGGGCAGTTTCCAGCATTTCCTGGTGGTTGAAGGCACAGGTTCACTGGTTTGCGGCGATGAAGTGCTGCCCGTAAAAAAAGGCTCAAGCGTATTTGTTCCTGCGGGATCAGAGGCGTTTTATATAACAGGTGAATGCAGTGTTATCATCACATTCATCGAATAATCAACAGGAGGAATATTATGAAATACTATGTAGGAATCGACTTAGGCGGTACTAATATCGTTGCCGGAGTGGTAGACGAGGAGTACAACATCATTGCAAAGGCAAGCACCAAGACAAACTGCCCCCGTCCCGAAAAGGAAATTGCTGACGATATGGCAAGAATGGCTCTTGAGGCTGTAAAGAACGCAAAGCTGACTATCGACGATATCGAGTGGATCGGCGTTGGTACTCCCGGAATCGCTAACAGCTCAACAGGTATCATCGAGTACTCCAATAACCTGGGCTTCAAGGACACACCTATGGTGAAGTATATCCAGGAGACTATCGACAAGCCCGTATTCATCGAGAACGACGCTAATGCTGCTGCATACGGCGAGTTCGTAGCCGGTGCTGCAAAGGGCGCTAAGAACGCTGTCTGCATCACTCTGGGTACTGGCGTTGGCGGCGGTATCATCATCGACGGCAAGATCTACGCAGGCTCAAACTTTGCAGGCGCAGAGATCGGTCATACCGTTATCGAGGTTGACGGCGTACAGTGTTCCTGCGGCAGAAAGGGCTGCTTCGAGGCTTATTCCTCCGCAACAGGTCTTATCCGCATGACTAAGGAGTCTATGGCTCAGAATCCCGACAGCATCATGAACCAGGTTGCTGAGGAAAAGGGCAAGGTTACAGCAAGAACTTCCTTCGACTGCATGAGAGCAGGCGACAAGTACGCAAAGGCTGTTGTTGACAAGTACATCAAGTACCTTGCAGCAGGTATCACAAATACTATCAATATCTTCCAGCCTGATGTACTCTGCATCGGCGGCGGCGTTTGCAACGAGGGCGACCCCCTTCTCCTGCCTGTAAAGGAACTGGTCAAGAACGAGGTTTACACACGCAATTCCGAGAAGAATACCGAGATCGTTATCGCTAAGCTGGGCAACGATGCCGGTATCATCGGCGCTGCATTCCTGGGCAGAGCAAACGGCTGATATAAATAAGCTACATGGAACAAGAAGAAAAGCAGAGTAAGCCAAAGAAGGTTTTGACGGTCATAGTCCGGATATTTGAAGTTATAATACTCTTGTATATCATTTTCTTTATATCATTTGTTATAATTATGAAAAAGCAAATTAAAGAAGCGCAAATATGGAAAACTACCACCAGTCAGAACAATTCCTATTACTCTGAACTTGCCATGCTCCCTGAGATATCCGACAGCATCGAGATCACCTATATACGGGGGATCCGTGACCCGGAATACTGCATTGAAACAAAGGCATATGATACCATTAATGATCTTTATGCTATCCTGCCTTATAGTGACGAAGCAGAGCGTATGAAAGCGCTTGGCTGCATAGAAAATGCAACAGGTGAACTTCCGGAATTTCCAGGTATTGACGAGATTCAGACAGTGGGGATAGTCAGTGAACTTCCCCTTAATTACGAAGGCGTGGCTCAGTATTACTTCCATGACAGGTATATCGTTCAGAATGAGGACGGATACAGGTTTGTCTTCTTTGTTCAGACTACATAATTACTTTTTAAAACCATTCGGCTGAATGTACAAATTCTTCTGCATAATTTTGTACATTCAGCCAATTTTTATTATTCTTTGCAGCATTTCCCATGTTTTAAAACACTTATTCTATGAAAGGAGTGATAGACCGTGAACGCATCTGCTGATATGAGCCGTGATGCCGAACTTGCCAGAAACGGCGATACTGAAGCGTTTGCAAGGCTTTATGCGCTGGTTTATGAGGATATGTACCATATAGCACTGTACAGCCTGAAAAATTCCCACGATGCCTGCGACGCTGTAAGTGAAGCAGTTCTGGACGCTTTCCGGCAGATAGCCACTCTCCGGGACGGAAAGGCTTTCCGTGGGTGGATAATGAAGATACTCTCCGCCAAGATTAAGCGGGCGCAGAAGGAGTACTTCACTACCTTGGACAGCATCGAAGAACAGGATCAGGCGGAGGATTTCAGCTTCGAGAATACGGAACTCCGTGACGCTCTCAGCCGCCTTGAACCTGTATCACGGCTTATCCTCTCAATGACCATTCTGGGAGGGTATACCAGCGAGGAAGTCTCGCAGGTATGCGGCTTGAAAGCCTCCGCCGTCCGGTCAAGACTTACAAGGATAAAGAAACAGCTAAGGACTGAACTATCAGAAAGGGGTAAGAACTATGAATGAGGAAAAGGATATCAAGGATATACTGAATGAGAAAAAAGTTCCGGAGGAGATATCCCCGGAGAATATAAAGACCATGCTTGACGAGCAGACCGCCGCTGATACCAAGCGCAAGGGAATTTCCCAGACCGCAAAAATGGCTATTTCCAGCGCCGCCTGCCTGCTTATAATTGGCGGTGCGGTAGCTGCCGGTGCTATCGCAAACCCCGGCAGGAACGTTAAACCCGATATGAATGAGCCGGCAGCGACTACCGCTTCATCAGGTGAAACTACTACCACCGCTGCGGAGGAAACTACCGCCTCCGGAAGTGTCACCACCACCAGGACCGAAGTTACAAAGACCGATAAAAAAGCGGCAAAGTCTACAAGTTACCTTACCGCTGCAAAGGATTATTCCGAGGTCTATGAGATCTTTTCAAAGTCATTCGGGGAATATATGGACGACCTTTCCAGACAGCGCAAATACGGTGCGCTTCAGGAAAATGGTATAGAGTATACCGATGAAGAAGCCGACTACGCTGCCCCGGAATCTTCGGCTGTAAACGGTGTCGGAGGTTCAACTGCTGCGGCAGATGCCCCTGATTACTACGATACCTACAACCAGGAAGAAGGCGTTCTGGAAGCTGATATTTGCAAGACAGACGGCAGGTTCATCTACTATATCACCACCGAGTATGTTCCCGATAAAACGATCTGCAAGCTGAACTACGCTGAGGTGGAGAACGGAAACTTTATAAATTCCGGTTCAATAGATATATTCCCTGAAATGCCGGAAAATGTGGAGTTATTACAATCAGCCATGAGTATTGATGATATGTACCTCTACAACGGAATGGTCATCATGGTAGGAACGGCATATGGTGTCAATGAGGCGGTCGGATATTCGCAGACAATGTCCTTCGTGACCGCATATACAGCTGGTGGAGAGCCGGAGTATATCGGAACGTACTTCCAGGACGGCTGGTACTCCGATGTACGCATCGCACCGGACGGCTATATGTACCTGTGTACTAACTACTCCTCAGACTATTTTGAAAGCCTCGATGATGACGAAGACATTGAGCATTATATCCCGTCCTGCGGCTGTGAGAGCGTGAACTGTCTGCCTGCTGAGGAAATCTTCATGCCGGAAGAACCGGATCAGGGATACGGCTTTATCAATTACACCGTTATCGGAAGTATCGACCTGAATAACGGCTATGTTGAAAACGTTCAGACAAAGGCAATGGCTGGATTTTCCGGTAATATATATATGAGCCAGGATAATATCTACCTTGCCAAGGGATACGACGAAACAACCGTTACAAGAGTTGCTGTAAGCGGCGGAAATATCGAACCGGCTTGTTCTGCTACAATAAGCGGATATGTAAAAGACCAGTTCTCCATGAGTGAGTATGACGGCTGCTTCCGTGTCGCTACAACTGTCGAAGATTGGAACAAATACGGCATTGTGGGCGATGCTTTTGGTATTAACGGATATACCGCAGATAACTATGTATACGTTCTCGACCTCGACCTTACAGAACTGGGTCATATCCATGACTTCGGCAGGGACGAGACTATCAAGTCGGTGAATTTCCGTGGTGATATGGCTTACGTCGTTACCTATGAGCAGACCGATCCGCTTTTCGCTATAGACCTTTCCGACCCTGCGTCGCCGGAGATACTTGATGAACTGAAAATCAACGGCTACAGCACATATATGCAGAAGTGGAGCGATGACCTGCTTCTTGGATTCGGCGTAAATGCCGACGATAACGGCTTCGAGACTGGTATCAAGGTGACTATGTTCGATAATTCCGACCCCACCGACCTGAAAGCTGCCGCAACTTATACCCTTGACCGCAGCGATGACTATAGCTGGCTCTATTCCGAGGGCGTATGGGACAGAAAGGCAGTCATGATAGCTCCCGAAAAGGAAATAGTCGGCTTCCCGATAAACTACAGCCGCATTAACGATGATGACTGGGAGTATCGTTTTGAGTACGATTTCCTGCGCTATGATGAGCAGTCCCAGGAATTTGTTCCCATTGGCGCTATAGATGGCGGCGATCAGAATGAGAGTTCTTCGTCATTCAGACGTGCAGTCTATGTGGGCGACTATGTTTACGTCCTCTCCGGAGAAACTTTCATCGCCGCTGACCTCGACACTATCACCCAGACCGATATCGCCTACTTCCCTGCCGGTTGAGGCTTACATTTAAGGGCAGTTCTATTTGGGGAAACCCTTTTGAAAAAGGGTTTCCCCCAGTAAAGCCGTCCTCAGAAGTAAACCTCAGCAGCCACGGGCGGTTATGAGGGCGTTATAGATATCGGGGAAAAGCTGGCTATAGCGGACTGAGGTTTCGGGGATAAGCAGTTTTGCAGACCAGAGGGCGAGGGGGATATCCCTGCCGTTCCAGGAGAAAGTTTCGTCGTTGCGGGAAGTTACTTTAGCGGCAATAGCGTCAGCGGCAGCTTCGTCGGAGGTATTAGTGGTGAGAACGAACTCATCGCCGCCCACACGGAAAAACAGCATATCCTCTCCGGCAGCGGCTTCTATGCGGCGCAGGGACTCACGGATAGCTTCATCGCCGGCGCTGTTGGAGATCTCATTAATGGGGATAAGTCCCTTGATATCGAAAATGAGGATATAGGTATTGCGGTGATCTGAGAGGTAGTCATACAGACCGGAAACGTCGTACTTTCTTGTATCTTTACTCATAAAAGCAGCTCCTTTCAAAGGCTGGCAGGGGTCAAGCCGTGGATACAGTCCTGCAAACCTGTGGGTTTTCCGGAACGAAGCCGGCGATTCGCCCCATATTCTGGTAAATGCACGGGAAAAGACTTCTGCGGAGTTGTAGCCGTATTCAAGGGCGATATCCAGGGCAGTCCGGTCGGTGGACAGGAGAAGTTCCGCACAGCAGGTAATACGGCGGCGAGTTATGTAGAGAGCGATACTTGTGTTGAAGGCATAGCGAAAAAGTTTTTGCAGGCATGACAGGGAAACGAAGCAATTGTCAGCGATGTCCTGCTGGGAGATATTTTCCCGGAGGTGATCCTCGATATAGTTTAAGGCATCACTGAGGACGAGGAAGTTTCTCATAGTTTGACCCCCTTTCGGTAGTATTGAAGAAGCGCTTCTTATGATTATAGTATAGCACATTTTAATGAAAAAGTCTTGATTTTTTGGTCACGATACTTAGAATGTCTTAACAGGGTGACAGCATTTACTTTTTGGGTAATTATTCAAGCCGCACATTTCTTTTTTTAATTCTCAGTATTTCTGCCGTATCACCAAAGGGGACAACCCAAGGTGGAAAAGGGGGAGGGACTAATTAAACCCGACAAAAATCGGCATTCCCTCCCCCTTTTCCCCCTTAGGTTTTCCCCTCTGGACTCCCCTTTCCTGAACCCCCTTTTTCCCCACCTTT
>JAGBJO010000034.1 GCA_017934425.1 Ruminococcus sp. | reverse complement strand
TTCAGAGGAAGAAAAACAGACCTATGAGGCAGTTTATTATCAAAACATCACAAGTGAAGCAGTATTTGAAGAGTCTCTATTAGCAGAAGCAAATGCCAAAAAAGCAAACAGTACTGGCTATTTATCCTGTCCGTCATGTTTCATCGTAAGCAATATGAGATCACCTGTAAAGGCACTTTCATGGCAGCAGGCTGCAAAGGATTATGCTGAGCATTGCCACGCAGAGATACACCTGACAGATGAAGGTCACATGATGTATACAAAGATACCCGACCAGATCGCTGAAATATTTAAGACGTTTTTGCAAAAGAATAATTTATAATAAAAATGCCCCTGAACGCTTTGAAACGCTCAGGGGCATAGTTTCTATACAGGATCTTCCTTTATATAGATGTATGTTCCGATCAAGCCTTGTTTACGCTTCCGAACAGCTCCATCTTCTCCTTAACCTTAGCCTTGATAGCCTCAAAGCCGGGTGCGAGAAGCTTTCTGGGATCGAAGCCCTTACCCTGCTGATCCTTACCAGCCTCGATGTAGCCTCTTGTAGCCTCAGCGAATACCAGCTGGCACTCTGTATTAACATTGATCTTAGCAACGCCCAGAGAGATAGCCTTTGTGATCTGATCGTCAGGGATACCTGTACCGCCGTGGAGAACCAGAGGCATATCGCCAACAGTCTTGTTGATAGACTCCAGAGTCTCGAAGCTCAGACCCTCCCAGTTTGCGGGATATACGCCGTGGATATTACCGATACCAGCAGCCAGGAAGTCAACGCCCAGGTCAGCGATCTGCTTGCACTCGTTGGGGTCAGCGCACTCGCCCTTACCGATAACGCCGTCCTCTTCACCGCCGATAGCGCCAACCTCAGCCTCGATAGAAAGACCCAGGTGGTGAGCAGCGTTTACAAGCTCAGTAGTCTTAGCAACGTTCTCCTCGATGGGGAAGTGTGAACCGTCGAACATGATAGAAGTGAAGCCAGCCTTGATGCACTTGTAGCAGCCCTCGTATGAGCCGTGATCCAGGTGCAGAGCAACAGGAACAGTGATACCGAGAGACTCGTCCATTGCCTTACCCATAGCAGCAACAGTCTCGAAGCCTGTCATGTACTTACCAGCACCCTCAGATACGCCGAGGATAACGGGAGAATTAAGCTCCTGAGCAGTGAGCAGGATAGCCTTTGTCCACTCAAGGTTGTTGATGTTGAACTGACCGACAGCGTACTTGCCGTCTCTTGCCTTCTTGAGCATTTCTGTAGCGGAAACTAACATATTTGAATTCCTCCTGAATAATCATTGGGGCACATAAAGCACCCATCGTTAATATTGTATCATATATTTCAGGAAATTGCAAGGGGTTTTTGAAATTAATTCGTAATTCGTAATGCGTAATGCGTAATTAATGCATTATCAGAATTTGTGATGAGTATTTCAGGTTAGGCAGGGTTTACAAAAAACCGGGCAGCCCACAATATGAACTGCCCGGAGGTGATATTACTGCTTAGCGTCTATTTCCTGAATGAGGAAAGCGTCCTTTGCGTTTACTTCGCCGTCGCCGTCAACATCAGCATTCTCAAGTCCCTCAGGAGAAATGGGGTACTTAGCCTTGTTTGCGGAGTACTGAAGTGTGAGGACGATATCAGATACGGACACGCTGCCGTTGTTATCGGCATCGCCCTTAACGCCAGATGATTTGCCTGTAGTTGTGGTTGTAGTAACAGGTGCAGTGGTGGTAGTGGTTGTGGTGGTAGTTGTAGTAGTAGCATTTTCTTCTGATGAAGCAGTTGTAGTAGCCGGCTGAGGAGTGCTGCCGCCGTAGTAATCGGAAAGTGAGATACCGTTTCCAGCCTGACCCAGCTTGATAGTATGGTCAAGGCTGATGAACTTGCCGTTCTCGTCCTGCCAGAGTGCAGGCTTTACCAGAGCGTACTTCTCCTCGTCCCAATCCTGGAAGTCGTTGGTAAGAAGTCCGCCTGTATCGCCGGAGTTCTCGTTGAAGCACCAGAAAGTATGGTGGATATGCTTCTCGATCATGTAGTCACGGAGTATAGTCATCCACTTTGTATTATCGCCGGTGGGATCGTGTTCTTCGTCGATAAATCCGCCCCACTCACCCATGAACAGCGGTGAGATATTCTCCTCTACAAGGTAAGCCCAGGTGTCGTACCAGTAGTCTTCCATAAGTGTATCCTTATTGAAGTCCTTTTTGAACCAATCCTGTTCCCAAACCAGCGGGCCGTAGTCATGTGGAGAGTAAACAAGCTGACTCTGATGCTCGCCCAGGTCTACAGGGTAATCTCTTGCGCCACGGAAATTGCCGCCCCACCAAGCGCCATAGAACGGGCTCCAGGGGTAGCGTGCATAGTCAACCGGCTGAGAATCCCAGTCTTCGCCCTCCTCGAACTTCGGGTAAACCTCGATACCCTCAACCATTACCAGCAGATTAGGGTTAGCGCTGAGTACCGCATCTGCGCCACGTTCAGCGGCATATTTCCAGTTATTCAGGTCTGTTGAATCGTCCCACTTAGCCATACCCTGACCGTCATTCTTGCCGTGAGGCTCGTTTTTCAGGTCGATAGCAAGGATAGTATCGTCGTCCTTGTAGTAGTCAGCCACCCAGTTCAGGGCTTCGAGCCAGTCCTCGGTGCTGTAGTTGCTGTCATACCAGAGCGGAAGCTGGTGACCATTTGAAGCGGTAGTAGCACAGTGGATATCGATCATGATCTTGATACCGTTTTCTCTGCACCACTCAACAGCCTGGTTCCAGATATCGAAGCTGTACTTAGGAGTACCGCCAGCAACGCCCTCTACAGTCAGCTCCGGGTTTTTCCACTCATTGACCTTTACCATATACGGATCGGGATCATGGTTTTTCCACTGGAGGAGGATCTGTGTGGACATAGGCACTCTCATAAAATTGAAGCCGTGGTCAGCCATTTCGTTGAGCATTTCGTGCATATTTCTTGACCAAACGCCGTCGAACACCTGGGTAGTAACGTTATAACCGAACCAGTTACAGCCTGTGAGCCATACAGGGTTGCCGTTCATATCGACGATCTCGGCATTTTCGTTGACGTGGAGCCAGTCATCGTGGTATGCATCGGGTGCGGCTGAAGCTGACGGTACAGCAGGTACAGCGCACACTACAGCGGCGAGAGCAGAAGTCACAGCGATGCTCTTTTTAAATAGTGTAGTTTTCATTCTCATTCCCTCTTTCAGAACGTTTTTCGTTCAAATATCTGTAACAATTATACCGCATAAAACCGAAGTTGTCAATAATAATGGGAAAATTCCGCAATATTTTGCAGGCACATTTTAAAAACAAATGAGCCTCCCGGGGAAGGAAGCTCATCTGCCATGATATAGGGATTATTGGGGATTTAATAATTTAATGTTGGGGTAAACATTAAACTACCATGAAAACCGCTTTGGGTATTACCCTCAGCAATTATATTGTAAAGGGTGAATGTGAAATCTACGTGAAAAAATGACCAAAAGTCGTTTACAATTTTTTCAACATTTTAATTGGATTTTTGTGGATTTTTCACATCTGTTATTCTGAACCAGAACACAGAACCTTTTCCAAGCTGGCTTCTTACGCCGTAATCATAGCCATGAAGCTTCAGGACAGCTTTCACAATTGACAGTCCCAGGCCCGTTCCCACGACTTCACGCTTGTGATTTTCGGAGCGGTAGTACTTGTCGAAGATAAGCTTTATCTTATCCTCCTCGATTCCATCGCCGGTGTCCTCCACCTCGATAAGCACGCTGCCCTCCTCATTTATCTGCCGGACGTACACCTGCTTGTCCTCGCCGGTATAGTTTATGGCGTTGTTGATGAGGTTGTATATTACCTGCTCGATCTTCACAACATCGCAAAAGACCATTCGCTCCTCGTCGGGAGTGAAGTTTATGCTGTAGCCCATTTTCTCGGATATACCGGAGAATCTGCCGATTATCTCATTCAGCTTCGAGCTTATCTCAAATTCCGACGGCGAAAGCTTCTGCCTGCCGCTTTCCAGTTTTGAGAGGTCGAGGATATCGTTTACCATAAGGGAAAGGCGGTCAGTTTCGCTGATGATTATTTCAAGGTGCTGGTTGCGCTTTTCCGGATTATCTCCAGACAGATCTCTTATCATCTCCGCATAGGCTTTCAGCATAGTCAGCGGTGTTCTCAGGTCGTGGGAAACGTTTGCGATAAGGTCACGCTGCATTGTATCCACCTTTGAAAGCTCATTTTCAGCGTAAGTAAGGGTATCAGCAAGGTTTTTCGCCTCCAGATAGCCCTTTCCCTCGAACTTGGTATTGAAGTCGCCCCGTGCTAGATTCTTGGCAGAGGCGGTTATCTTCTCAATAGGCTGAGAGATGCGCTTTGCCATGAACAGTGACAGAGCAAAAGCAATAAGTATCAGCATGATCGTGATTATCATAAGCTGCCGCTTGATTATGGAGGCAGTCGAACCCACTGGAACAAGTGCCGCATTCATCAGCAGGAAGCCGTCAGGCTTGTCCTTGTCGCCAAGCACACAGCCATAGATCATCATATCGTAGTTGGTACGTGGGTTCTTTACCTTTTTCCAGATAGCTTCGCCGTTATTCTCGGTTATCATGCGGACATAGATGAATGTGCCGTTTTCCTTGCCGTGGATCATGCAGTCACCCATTGCACGCCTTGAATAGAGCGATCTGCCGTACTTATCAAGCACTTCGATACACAGTTCGTTGTCGAAGGAGTACTCTGACAGTTTCTCGCTGAACTCAGTACCGCTGTCATGTTCGTAAGACCATATTATCCCGGCAGCGACACCCTGAACGTCCTTTATCTTCATCTGGACGTAGAACTTCTCAAGAAAGAGTATCTGGAACAGCCACAGCAGTACAAATACTATGATCGTGAAGCTCATGAAGTACATCCAGACCGTGAATTTCAGCGGTATTCTTCCAAGACCGCTGCGGAATTTCTTAATTAGCTTCAAACTTATATCCCACTCCTCTCAGAGTGATAATGAACTTTCTGTAGTCACCCAGGCTGTTGCGGAGCATCTTGATATGGGTATCAACGGTTCTGTCATCGCCGAAGAAATCGTAGCCCCAGACCTCCTCAAGAAGCTGGTCACGGGAAAGGGCGATGTTCTTGTTCCTGACAAGGTAGAAAAGAAGATCGTACTCCTTAGGTGTCATGGAAGCCTTCTTGCCGTCAACGTATACCTCTCTGCCGGCGATGTCAACTTCCAGTCCTTCAAATACATATCTGTTTTGAGCAGCGGTATTATCAGCGTTACTGTTGCGTTTGAGAACGACCTTTACTCTTGCCATAAGTTCCTTAGGCGAGAATGGCTTTACAACGTAATCATCAACACCTATCTCAAAGCCGAAAAGCTTGTCGTATTCCTCGCCTCTTGCCGAAAGCATGATGACGGGGATATTCTTCGTCTTGTGTATCTCCTTGCAGGCAGAATAGCCGTCGAGCCTGGGCATCATCACGTCCATGATGATAAGGTCGAAATCTTTGTCGTGGCACAGGTTCACAGCCTCCATGCCGTTTTCAGCCTCTGTTACCTCGTAGCCCTCAAATTCGGCGTATTCACGCACTACCTTGCGGATATTTACCTCGTCGTCAACTATCAGTATATGAGCCATATATCGTCCTCCGTTTTTAATTATTCGGCACTCATTCACCAGCGATCTGCTGCCAGCGCCGTTTCTTACACTTATATTATACTATTATACTCTTCAAAAGTGAACATTCTGTGAAGATTTCTTGTATTTTTTGTTGAATTTTATAGATACTGTATTTCATTCACAAATTAATGATTGACATTTTCAGTAAAATTTGCTATAATAAACTTACTTGGAAATTTATGTTTGGTCTGATGCGGAAGTCGCCGCACAGCGTGCATACTTTCAGGTGAAGTGAATTTCACTGCTAAGGGGGAATAAATGTGAAAAACGCAAATACGCTTGGTGCTGCTGTTGTCATCGCTCTGGCGACTGCACTGGTAGTGGCATTTGCATTTTATGACCCTGTGAATGCGCCTCTGGTCCTGTTTGTGTATATTATCACTATCTGTTTCCTGTCGCTGCTGATGTACGCAGTCCTCAGGATATACAGCAAGCATAAATCCTCTATCGACGCTGATGATATGATCGGTATCTCCGAAAACCTCAATACCGAAATGATTATCTGGAACGACGACCTTTCGTTCATATTCATGAACAAGAGAATGAGAGATCTGCTTGGTATAACAGACGAAAGCTTCGACAAAAAAGAAGCCCTCAAGACCGCTTTCGGCATCACAGGCAACGAAAAGGAAAAGCTGGATAAGATAACTGAGTCGCCTGCTTTTGAGGCACAGTTCATCGGCAAAGACGGCAAAATGATGAGCATAGCCTGGAGTACCTCTTTCGTTAAAAGATACAAAAGGCGCTGTACCTACCTCAGTACCGGCTTCAACCTTACTGATATAAAGAAGATGAAAGTCAGTCTCGCAAGCGCTAACGACTTCTTCAATTCCTCTATGGAACTGGCTGAGATCGGTATTATAATGAGTACCGACCGCAAGAAGTTCGCCGCTTCGTCGGAGACTATCCGTATGTTCAACCTGCCCGGAAGCAGCGTGGATATCGCTACTCTCCGCTCCCTGGTACACCCGCATCACCTGCTACAGTTCGATAGCGCCTGTAAGTCCACCGAGAACGAAACAAGCGAAGTACGCAACATCGAACTGCGTATGCGTCCCAACGGCTCTATAACCTCAGATGCAAGCTACCGCTGGTATTCCTTTCGTTATAAGGCTATCAAGGCGACAGGAAATACCCTCGCCCTTTTCGGCGGCGCTATCATGGACATAAACGAGGAACACGCAAAGGACGAGCTTATCGAGCGCCTGGCGTATAACGACGAGATCACCGGTATCTCAAACCGCAACCGCCTTATGGAACTCGGTCAGGACACCTACGACTACTGTCGTCCCCTGGGATACGCTTACTGGGTCATTGTACTCGACATTGACCGCTTCCATATCATCAACGATACCTGCGGCTACTCAAACGGTAATGAGATACTCCGTGCCTTTGCACAGATACTTCAGAAACAGGTGTACAAGCACCCTAATTTCAGCGGTATAGCCGCAAGAATAAGCGGCGATAACTTTGCTATCATTATCCGTGACTACGCCGGAGAAAGTCTGCCGGAACGTACCGCAAGAGAGATCCAGGAGGAGTTCGCTAAGCTGGCTGTTGACGATTTCAGCACCGTTAACCTCAGCTGTTCCGTGGGCTACTCTAAAATGCCCGACGACGGCAACTCTTTCCTTGATGTACTCGAACATTCCGAATTTGCCCTGAAATCCAACAGCGGTGTTTCAAACAGTGTATGTGCCTACGAACCAAGTATGCACGACTCAATAATCGGTCAGAACGAATTGGAGAAAGCATTGGCTATGGCTATTGAAAATGATGAACTCAAACTGTTCTATCAGCCTAAGATAAACCTTAAAACCGGCAGGATAATGGGCGTTGAAGCACTTATCCGCTGGATAAAGCCCGACGGCACTATCATCACACCGAACGTATTCGTGCCTATCGCTGAAAAATCAGGTCTTATCTCAAAAATCAGCGACTATGTGCTTTTTGAGGGCTGCCGACAGAATAAGTCCTGGCAGGACATGGGCTACCCTAAGATAGTTATGTCTATCAACTTCACCTCGTCCGACTTCTATCAGCCTGATCTGAAAGAAAAGGTCAATGACGCTCTCAAGCGTGAACGCCTTTCCGCTGAATGGCTGGAAGTGGAACTTACCGAAACTCTCGCCCTCAGCGATATCGACTTCGCTGTAAGCCAGATGAACAAACTCCGTGAACTTGGCGTTAAACTGGCAATGGACGACTTCGGAACAGGTTACTCCTCTCTCAGCTATCTCCAGATACTTCCGATCACTCTGCTGAAACTCGACCGCTCTTTCATTACCGATATCCAGAACGATAATATCGCTTTCGAGATAGTTTCCTCAGTTATCAGGATCGCTAAATCCAAAAAGATCGAAACTATCGCTGAGGGCATTGAGAATAAGGATCATGAAGCTATCCTCAGAGAAGCCGGCTGTGACTACGGTCAGGGCTACCTCTACGGCAAGCCTATGCCCGCTGAGGAACTGGAAAAACTGTTCGCTAAATTCTCATGAGGTAATATATGAAGCTCTACATCAAACAAAAAGTCTTTTCATTCCGTGACCGCTTCACTGTAAAGGACGAATTCGGCAGAGACTGCTACAGCGTTTCCAGCGAACTTATTTCTCTCGGCAAGCGCCTGCATATCTTTGACAATACCGGCAGAGAAGCCGCTGTTGTAAAGGAAAAACTCCTCACGCTCCTGCCTAAGTATACCATCAGTGTAAAAGGTCTTGGTGATGTGGAAATCGCAAGGAAGCTGACACTTTTTAAGCCGTACTACATCATCAACGGTATCGACTGGGAAGTAAACGGCTCATTCACCGAGCATAACTACACAATTAACCAATATACCAGAACCATCGCCACCATAAGCAAAGCATGGTTTTCCTGGGGCGACAGCTACGAAATAAACGTATCTGACCCAGATGATGCACTTATGGTGCTGGCTGTGGTCATCGCAATAGATGCAGTACTTGCAAGGGACAATGATGCGGTTTCAGCATCTAACTAACTCTTGAATAAAATTTAACAAAACGGAGGTATATACCATGAAAAGAAGAATCGGAATCCTTACCAGCGGCGGCGACTGCCCCGGTCTTAACGCTACTATCCGTGGCGTTGCGAAAGCCTGCTATGAGCGCTTCGGCGAGGAAAATATCGAAATAGTCGGCATCTCCAACGGCTACTACGGTCTTATCAACAACCTGTGCAAGGATATGTCCCCCTCTGCCTTTTCGGGTATCCTCACTCAGGGCGGTACCATTTTCGGTACTAAGCGTCAGCCATTCAAGATGATGCAGGTCATCGGCGAGGACAATATCGACAAGGTTAAGAATATGAAGGAGACTTACAAGAAGCAAAAGCTGGACTGCCTGCTCACTCTCGGCGGCAACGGTACTCATAAGACTTCTAAACTCCTGGCTGATGAGGGTCTGAATGTCATCGGTCTGCCTAAGACTATCGACAACGATATCTTCGGTACTGATGTAACTTTCGGCTTTCATACCGCTGTTGACATCGCTACCGACGTTATCGACCGCCTCCATACAACTGCTGCAAGCCATTCACGTATCCTCGTTTGCGAGATAATGGGCAATAAGGCTGGCTGGCTGACTCTCAATGCAGGTATCGCCGGCGGTGCTGATATAATCATTATCCCTGAGATCCCCTACGATATCGACAAGGTTTGCGAAGCTGTTATGGCAAGAAGCGCTTCCGGAAAAACCTTCTCTATCCTGGCTGTTGCCGAGGGCGCTTTCGACGTGAACGAGGCTCAGATGAAGAAGAAAGAGCGTGCTAAAAAGCGTGCTGAGGCTGGCATAATCACCGCTACCGGCAGGATCGCCGCTCAGATACAGGCTAATACCGGCATCGAGGCAAGAGTTTGCGTTCCCGGACATATGCTCAGAGGCGGCGCTCCCAGTGCTTACGACAGAATCCTCTCAACTCAGTTCGGCGTTCATGCCGCTTACCTCATTGCTAAGGAAAAATACGGCAGAACCGTCGCTAAGATCGGCAACAAGATAACTTCCAACAAGCTTGAGGATATCGCCGGCAAGACTAAGTTCGTTGATACCGACAATCACCTCGTCATCGCTGCCCGTGATATCGGCGTTTCATTTGGCGACTAATTGCTGCTTTTTGGGCGGCTTACTGGGAGGAAACCTTTCTGAAGAAAGGTTCCTCTGACGGAGGCGGTCCCCTCTGTCAGCTTCGCTGACATCTCCCCACACTGTGGGGAGTCACCCCCCAGCCCCCCTTTCCAAAGACTTTTAGCTTAAAAATTCCCCCTGATATGACGGACGAAATACTACTGGCTCTTGCGAGTGTAGGTTCGCCATATCAGGGGGAATTTTTTAATTTAGAAGTTTTAGGAAGGGGGCTTGAGTTCTGCGCTCATATAGAAGTTTCTGCAACATTTTTAAGACTTTTACAGCAAGCTAAGAAAAAAGACTAATACTCCGATTAATAAAGTATTAGCCTTTTTTCTATTAATTCAGCTTTCCAATTACAACCTGTCGCTGTGTGCCGTCATCGGTACAGGTGATAAGAGTTATCCTGTTGTCACCAAAATCATCAAGCACCCATGTCTCGTTAGGCTCTACGATATAATTCTCAGTTACAGTATAGGAATACTTATGTTTTTCCTTATCGTATAGGATTATTATCATACCTATCTCGATGTTTTTTAAGTTGTTAAAGTATTCCTTATATAGTGTACTGCTGTGAGCTGCTATGCAGTAATTTCCTTTGCCGAAATCGCCCGTCCCGATAAAGTGTCCTGCCGCTTTCCTTAGAATATCATTGTCTGTACCTTCGAGGACAGGCGCTTTGATATGCAGATCTGCTCTCTCGACAACAGGATTATCTCACATTAGTTTCTGCTTCTGATACTCTCGATACACTTTTCTTATACCGAAAAAGCCTAAAACTGATATACCCACTATTATAGCGATGAGCCCTGTTAAAAACAGAGCCCATTGCTTTTTGTTATACGACTTACTGTTCATCTTTTCTTCTGAAAGAAACTCTTGAAGTCTTTACGGATACACCTCCGAGTCCTATCAGCATTAAAGCTCCGAAAACGATGAGCCAGTTTTTCATGGAATTATTGCCTGTCTGGGGGAGATCCACTGTTTCTCCTTCGGTATCTGTTCCGACACCTGTCAATGGGTCGATAGTATAAACATCAAGTACATTTCCTTCATCATCAGTAAGCGTGATTTCGTAGGTATCGCCCTTTGATGTGATCTCCGCTTTGGCAGCAGTGATTCCGGTTTTCTGTTCATAGTCATTGATTGCCCACTCACACAGTTCCTCATCTGATCCGATATTTGTAGGAGTTTCGGGTTCTGTCGTTGT
>JAGBJO010000033.1 GCA_017934425.1 Ruminococcus sp. | reverse complement strand
TTAAGGCAACACCGCACAAAGACCGCCTGACGGCTTTGTGGCACATCTGCTTGCATATTTTCCGGCATCTTGCACACAAATTTCTTGACATACGTCAGTATGCCTGCGAAATTTATGCACAATCTGCCGAAAAATCTGACTACGCATCTGCACCACAATCTCTGTGCGGTGTTGCCTTATCTCTCTGTTCAACGGCGAGTCTGTCGCAGCGCTCGTTTTCCGGGTGACCGGCGTGACCCTTTACCCAGACGAAAGTGACCTGATGCTTTTCCAGAAGCGGGAGCAGGCGTTCCCACAGGTCAACATTGAGAGCCGGCTTTTTATCGGACTTTATCCAGCCTTTTTTCTTCCAGCCGTAGACCCAGCCTTTAGTTATACTGTCAACAACATACTTGCTGTCGGTGGTGAGAATGACCTTGCAGGGTTCTTTGAGAGCAGTAAGCCCCATGATAACGCCCATAAGTTCCATGCGGTTGTTAGTGGTGGAAGCCTCGCCGCCGGAGAGTTCCTTTTCAAACTGACCGAAACGGAGAACCACGCCATAACCGCCTGGTCCGGGATTACCGCTGCAAGCACCGTCTGTAAAGATCTCAACTGTCTTGATGATACTCACCTCCTGAAGATGTTGTAGCTATTATACACCATTTCACTCGGTAAAGTAGTATTTGTTAACCGTTGGAAACGGAAAAATTGTTAGTGCCCTCTTACTATGCGTTTTATGCACAATTATTAACTGCGGTAATTTGTCCGAATTGCCTATGACAATTTCCCCTTCAAATATGGTATAATTAATTCGTAATGCGTAATTCGTAATGCGTAATTAATGGTATCGCCTTGCGGCGATGTGTTTTAAAAATACTGCCGGAATCTACAAGACTTGCCTCAAAAGAAAGTCTTGCAGTAACCGACAATTACGCATTGAATAAAGTGTATTGATTAAAGAAGGAGGAGTAACCGATGTATAAGGTAAACGATGCAGTCATTTACGCTTCATACGGCGTGTGTATAGTAAAGTCTATAGAAAATCGTGACTTTACCGGCAAGGACGTGGAGTACTACATATTACAGCCAGTGTCCGACCAGAAAAGTACGTACTATGTGCCTACAGACCGTGAAGACAAGCTGAAAAAAGTCCTTTCCCGTCAGGAGGTAACCAGCCTTATCTCAGGTATGCCCGGTGAGGACTGCCAGTGGATAAGCGACGACTACCAGCGTAAGGAAGCTTTCCGGAAGGTTATCGAGACCGGCGACCGCCACCAGCTAATCAGCATGATAAAGGCAATATACCTCCACCGCCAGCAGCTTTCCCAGACTACAAGGAAGCTACATTCTATTGATGAGCGCTTTCTCAGCGATGCGGAGAATATCCTGTACGATGAGTTCGCCTACGCCCTTGAGATACCCCGTGAGAAAGTTCCCGATTATATACGTGAACACGTTATTTTGTGAAAAACCAACAGTCTGAAGGACGGTTTATTGTAAGAAGTTACAGTTGACAAATCCGGAAGTATGTGATATAGTAATGATATGAATAGTTTTTAATGCTGTGATGAGGAAGGCTTCTGCCGGGTTATCCGCTATCAGAGAGCTGCCGTTTGGTGCGAGGCAGTAGCGTTTTGGCATAAGCACACCCCCTCTGAGTGCGCCTAATAAGCGCCGGTCGCTCCCGTTACCGAGCTAATGAGATCCGGATAACTCCGGGTGAATCAGGGTGGAACCACGATTTGTCGTCCCTTTGGCACTTTTATGCGTGCCGGAGGGACTTTTTGCATATATGCACCGGGAGGTGAGGTTTTGAGCAATATAAGGTACAATGAGACAGAAGAAGCCTACGAACTGCCCTATCAGCTTTGGGACAACTTGCAGACTGTCCGCTTCTATGCTGAGGACGAAAGCGCTATAATTAAGAATATCCAGCTTATCGCCCAGAAGCTTGAGGAACTGGACAAGGGCAAGGAGTACATCTCCGGGCTTCTTATCGACGATGGTTACTATGAAGGCGGCGACCCTACGGCGCTTTCCAGGATACTTCAGATGAAGACCGTATATGTGGATATCGACGACGAGGAGATAATCGTCTGCTTTGAGGTCACTACCAGCGACGGCTATATGCAGGGCATTGCCCACGGCGAACTCTACGCCGGGATCTTTGAGATAACCGGTTGGGTGGAGTGATGGGTTCAATTCGTAATCATAAGACTACCGCAAAAGCAAGACAAGAATTAACCAATAATTATGAATTAATAAAGTAGGAGGATTTTAAGTATGATTAAGCTTACATTAAAGGACGGCAGCATCAGAGAGATCGAGTCCGCAACAAGTGCTGCTGAGATAATCAAGGGCATCGGCATGGGTCTTTACAAGGCTGCTTGCTGCGTTAAGATCAACGGCGAGGTGAAAGACCTGCGCACTGTTATCGACAGCGATTGCGAATTCGAGGTATGTACTTTCGATTCACTGGACGGTAAAAAGACTTTCTGGCATACCGCTTCACATATCCTGGCTCAGGCTGTAAAGCGCTTGTACCCTTCCGCTAAGCTGGCTATCGGCCCTGCTATCGACAACGGCTTCTACTACGACTTCGACCTTGAAAAGCCTTTTACTCCCGAAGAACTGGAAGCTATCGAGGCTGAGATGAAGAAGATCGTCAAGGAGGGTCTTGCTCTGGAACAGTTCGAGCTGTCACCTGAGGAGGCTATCGCTAAGCTGAAGGAAATGGGCGAGCCTTACAAAGTCGAACTTTGCGAGGAGCACGTCGGCAAGGGCGAGCCTATCTCTTTCTACAAGCAGGGCGAATTTACCGACCTTTGCGCCGGCCCTCACCTTATGACTACTGCCCCTGTAAAGGCATTCAAGCTTCTCTCCTGCACTGGCGCTTACTGGCGTGGCAGCGAGAAGAACAAGATGCTTACCCGTGTATACGCTGTTGCTTACCCCAAGGCTGCTGAACTGGAAGCTGACCTGAAACAGCGTGAGGAAGCTAAGATGCGTGACCATAATAAGCTGGGCCGTGAACTGGAATACTTCACAACAGTTGACGTTATCGGTCAGGGACTCCCTGTTATACTCCCCAAGGGTGCAAGAGTTATCCAGACTCTCCAGCGCTGGGTCGAGGACGTTGAGCAGAAGCACGGCTACCTGCTTACAAAGACACCTTACTTCGCAAAGCGTGAGTTCTTCAAGATCTCCGGTCACTGGGATCACTATCTTGACGGTATGTTCATCATGGGCGACCCCTACGATGAGGAGAAGGAGTGCTTCGCTCTCAGACCTATGACTTGTCCTTTCCAGTATCAGGTATTCCTGAACAGACAGCGTTCTTACCGTGACCTGCCTATGCGTCTGGGCGAGACTTCCACACTGTTCCGTAAGGAGGATTCCGGCGAGATGCACGGACTTATCCGTGTTCGTCAGTTCACTATCTCCGAGGGACACCTTATACTCCGTCCTGAGCAGCTTGAGCAGGAGTTTGCTGACTGTCTGGCACTGGCTAAGGAGATGCTGGGTACAGTAGGACTTCTTGAGGACTGCACATTCCGCTTCTCACAGTGGGATCCTTCCAACCCCAAGAACAAGTACGAAGGTACTAAGGAACAGTGGGACTATGCACAGGAAGTTATGGGCAAGATCCTCGATGACCTGAACGTTGATTACACTATCGGTATCGACGAGGCTGCATTCTATGGCCCGAAGCTCGATATCCAGTACAAGAACGTTTACGGCAAGGAAGATACACTGGTAACTATCCAGATAGATATGCTTCTTGCAGAGCGTTTCGGCATGGAGTACGTTGACGAAGACGGCACAAAGAAGCGCCCCTACATCATTCACAGAACATCACTTGGCTGCTATGAGAGAACTCTTGCATACATGATCGAGAAGTACGCAGGCGCAATGCCTCTGTGGGTAGCACCTGAGCAGGTTCGCATAATCCCCGTAGCTGACCGTCACCTTGACTTCTGCAACGAGGTGATCGCAAAGCTGGAAGCAGCAGGTATCAGAGCATCTATCGACGACAGAGCCGAGAAGGTAGGCAAGAAGGTTCGTGATGCAAGACTTGAGAAGTTGCCTGTATGGGTAACTATCGGTGATAAGGAAGTTGAGGGCAAGACAGTATCCGTATCTTCAAGACGTGAGGGCGATTTAGGCTCTATGAGCGTAAACGACCTCCTGGGCAAGCTCCTTGACGATATCGCTAACAAAGTAAGATAATTGATTTAATGCGTAATGCGTAATTCGTAATGCGTAATTGCGCTCCAATATTTCTAAAGCAGTAAGCTTGTCGCCGCAATCCATACAGAAAAAGACCGCCCGGTAATATCAAACCGGACGGTCTTGCTTTTTATTATGGTTTGCGGCGGTAAATATGCCGCTTTAGTAATCGCAGAGCGCAATTACGCATTACGCATTACGAATTACGCATTATCGTAGTGTTTGGGTAGTAGTGGGCAAGTATTTCCTGCCAGCTTTTCCCCTGCTGTGCCATTGAGTTCGCTCCGTACTGGCTCATACCTACGCAGTGCCCGAAACCACGGGTAGTGAAGGTAACGCTGTCCTCCCCGGCGCTTACTTCAAAGCAGGCTGAGCGCAGGTCAAGGGCTGAGCGGATATCGCTGCCGGAAACGGTTTTTCCGCAAACTTGTGCCGTCAGTACTGTTCCCGAAGGAGAAACCTCCCCTATCTTTACCCATTCACCAATATCCTCCGGCAGGGATATGTCCCCAAAAGCGGCGATCAGCAGGGCGGAAAGCTCGTCTTTGGAAAATGTCGCTTCGTCACGGTATTTCGGAGCATTTTCGTCCCCTTCGCTGTCCACTGGCACAAGGTAGTCCACGGCAGTTCCCCAGGCATTTTCGGCACTCTCAGTAACTCCGGCTGACATGGAGTGGAAAGCGGAGATTATCGGTTCGTCCTCATAGGTGAGTATGTACGGCAGAACCTCGTCCACACAGGAACATATCTTGCTATAGTCCTCTCCGAAGCGGCTTCCCATGAACTGCTGTGCCTGTTCTTCAGTGAAATAGCCCTGAAAGCGGCTTGTATCGTTGGAGAAGTCAGCGCCTTTGAGGGAGGGATCAGGAGACTGTTCCGAGAGCATTTTCTGGCGCTGGGCGTAGGTGTGGGCGGCGACAGCCTGGGCTTTCAGGGCTTCTTCGCCGAACTGCGCCGGCATTTCAGCGCATACCGCCCCGATAACGTATTCCCTAACCGGCACGTCCAGCACCTCGCCGGAGGAAACGTCCAGAACTCGGTAGACCTGCTGACTGGCGGTTTCGTCCTGCGAAATGGCGGCGGAATCTGGTGCATGGTCTGCGTTGTCGCTTCCCCTGACACCTACGGGTATTGCCGGAAGCAGGAGAATAGCCGATGCAAGTACAGATGTGAAAATAAGACAGCGTTTCATTTGTATATGACCCCCAATTTTAATTAATGCGTAATTTGTAATTCGTAATGCGTAATTGTCAGATATTGCGAGGTTTTCTGTTGCCTTAAAATACATCGCCGTAAGGCGATACATTAATTACGCATTACGCATTACGAATTACGAATTCAAAAACTACCGTAATTAGCAAGACTGCCTAAACAAGGAAAGCTTTCAATAACTAATCATTATGCATTGAATTCGGTTTCAATGGTGTTGACATAGCACTCGTTTTGGTGTATAATTATTAATGAATATGTTGAGGAGTGTGATACTATGCCAGCTTTTATCTCAGGCGCTAATATTACAGGTTTATGCAAGGAGCTGAAAGATAATTCCGCTATCGAGCCTAAACTGTATGAAAAATATCATGTGAAAAGAGGTCTGCGTAACAGCGACGGTACAGGCGTTGTGGCAGGCATTACGAATATATGCAATGTTCACGGCTATCTTATGAACGAGGGCGAAGTAGAGCCTATCCCCGGTCAGCTTATCTACCGTGGTTACAATATCAACGACCTGGTAAACAATGTTGAGGCTGAGGACAGATACGGCTATGAGGAGACTACTTTCCTCCTGCTGTTCGGTCATCTTCCTACCCCTACAGAGCTGAAAAACTTCTGTACCTATATATCCCTGAAACGTGACCTGCCTACAGGCTTCGTTGAGGATATGATACTCAAAGCCCCCTCCAAGAACGTCATGAACAAGCTCGCACGCTCCGTGCTGGCTCTGTATTCCTACGACGACGAGTGCGAGAATAAGGGCATCGAAAGCGAAATGCGTACCGCAGTAAGCCTTATCTCCAAGCTGCCTGTTATTATGGCGAACGCCTACCAGGTAAAGCGCAGGGTCTTCGATAACGCAAGTATGATAATGCATCCCATTAACTACGAGGAGAATACCGCTCAGTGTATACTCTCTCTCTTGCGCCCTGACAGACAGTACACCAAGGACGAAGCCCAGATGCTTGACAGACTTCTCATGCTCCAGGCTGAACACGGCGGCGGTAATAACTCCACCTTTACCTGCCGTGTGCTGACTTCTTCCGGTACTGACCCCTATTCTACCTATTCTTCCGCTATTTGCTCACTGAAGGGACCCCGCCACGGCGGTGCTAACCTCCAGGTAATAAATATGCTGGATAACTTCAAGGCTAATATCAAGCACTGGGACAACGAAGGCGAAGTTGCCGACTATATGCGTAAGGTGATCCGCAAGGAAGCTAACGACGGCTCCGGTCTTATCTACGGTATGGGTCATGCGGTATACACCATCTCCGACCCCCGTGCAGTTATCCTGAAAAAGAAGGCATTTGAACTGGCTGCCGGCAAGGAAATAGAAGCCGAGTTCCGTCTGCTGGAAACTATCGAGCGCCTGACTCCTGAGATATTCAAGGAGATCAAGGGCAGCACAAAGACTATGTGCGCTAATGTGGATATGTACTCCGGTCTGGTTTACCGTATGCTGGGTATTCCTGATGAACTGTTCACTCCCCTGTTCGCTGTTGCAAGAATGGCAGGCTGGGCAGCTCACCGTATGGAGGAGATGCTCACAGGAAACCGTATCATACGTCCTGCTTATAAGGCTATCGCAAAAGAGCGTGAATACGTTAAATTAGAGGACAGGGAATAATTCCGTCCCTGTGATGCAGATGAAGTATCTCAGAAAGCTTACTCTGGCGGTGCTTCCGGGAATTTTTCTTACCGGCTGCACCTTTGCCACAAGCATCGATAACCTGCTCTCGCCGCCAAAACTGAGCGTGGAGCAGGAACAGATATACAGTGCCCTCACTGATGCTGAGGGTACGGATATAAGCCTGAAATACCCCAAATCCGGAAAGTACCTCTCCGCTTTTATCGTGGAGGATATCGACGGCGACGGCGGAAATGAGGCTATAGTGTTCTACGAGCATACCGGCTTTGATTCTCAGGAAAATACCCTGCGTATCAACGTTCTCGACTGCGAGGACGACCGCTGGAAAAGCGTTTTCGATACATCCGCTGAGGGTGCTGAGATAGAGAAGGTCATCATCTCGCAGCTTGGCGACAACGACAGAGTTAACCTTATCATCGGCAGCAGCCTGATAAACCGCTCTGAGAAGAATGTCTCCATTTACAACTACAAGGGGGGGCTTCTGGAGAGGACGTTCTCGGATTACTACTCCATGTTCGATGTTACCGACCTGGATATGGACGAGCAGAACGAATTCCTCCTGCTTGCGGGTACAGGCGGTGCATCGCCGGCTATTGCGGCTGTATACAAGCTTGACAGCAAGGGTATGTATCATGAGTACCCCTGTGAACTGAGCGCCGGATATACAGAATTCGACAGCATATGCTACGGCAGTCTGCCCGGAGGCAATCCGGCGCTTTATATCGACGCTGTAGCTGGTGCAGGAGCAATACAGACTGACATAATATATATGGAGGATAATCTCCTGAAGAAGATGTTTTCTTTCCCGGAACAGGCGGCATCTACCGAGCGCCCTTCGGGATGCAGCAGCTTCGATATCGACAGCGACGGAAGTATCGAGATACCCGTCCAGACGGAAGCCCCAGGCTTCGAGGACGCTTCCGACAGCGAAAAGCTGATGCTGACCAACTGGCTGACAGTATCATCACAGGGAAGGCTTGAGCGGAAGTATTCCTCCTACTACAGTATAGGCGGAGGATACGTCTTTCTGTTCCCGGAAAAGTGGCAGGACAAGGTAACAGTCCGCCGTGATGCTATCTATGATGAGATAGTTCTGTGTGCCTATGACGGCGAGAACGTGGGCAGAGAGCTTATGCGGATAAGCCGTGCAGACGATGCCGCCGCCAGAGAGGACAGGATCTCCAGCGGCTATATGCTTATGCATACAAAGGGCGATTCTGCATATCTGGCGTATATCCCGGAAAGCGACGAAGACGACGGCTTGTCGATAACGCCGGGAGAAGCATCAATTGGGTTCAGATTCAAGGAATAAGCCGCTGACGGAAATGGCGAACTGAAACCAGCATTTTAAAAATACATCGCCGCAAGGCAATACAATAATTACGCATTACGCATTACGAATTACGCATTAATTCAAAGGGGAGTGTGAGACAAATTGAAACGTATACTGATATGTGAGGACGAGGATACCATCAGAGAATTCGTGGTCATTAACCTGAAACGTGCAGGCTACGATGTTACCGACGTTAACTGCGGTGAAGAAGCCCTGCGTGTCTTTGAGGCTGAACACGGCAACTTCGATATCGTCCTGCTTGATATTATGATGCCCGGCATCGACGGCTTTACCGTATGCAAGAAGATAAGAGAGAAAAGTTCTACTATCGGCATCATCATGCTTACAGCAAGAACTCAGGAAATGGATAAGGTCAGCGGTCTTATGATCGGCGCTGATGACTATATCACCAAGCCGTTCTCACCCTCAGAACTTACTGCCCGTGTGGACGCTATCTACCGCAGAGTGTGCATGAGTTTCATCAAGAACGAGAAGCAGTCCGTCATTGAGTCAGGACCTTTCACCATGAACCTGAAAAGTCGTACCGTGACAAAAAACGGCACTCCTATCGAGCTTACTCAGGTGGAGTACCAGATACTTGAATACTTCATGAACAATAAGAATACCGCCCTCGACCGTGCAAGTATCCTTAACCACATCTGGGGCGAAAGCTACTACGGCGACGATAAGATCGTTGACGTTAATATCCGCCGTATCCGTATGAAAATAGAGGACGAACCATCTAATCCCCAGTATATCATAACTATCTGGGGCTACGGCTATAAGTGGAATGATGCACAGTAATGGCTAAAAAAAGTATTACCCGGCGCTGGATAATCAACAACCTGGGCGTTGTGATACTTGCGCTGCTGGTCATCGAAATGGTGGTCATCTACGCCATACAAAGCTATTTCTATAACTCCGCCAAGCAGTACCTTGTCTCGAAGATAAACGCCGTTACAAGCGTTCTGAGTATCCATGCCCAGGACTCAGATGTTAACTTCTCCTCGGAGATACGCAATACTCTTGAAACTTTCAACGAGAAGGACAAGATAGAACTTATGGCGATAAACTCCAAGGGGCGAGTTGTACTCACCTCCTCCGGCTTCTCTCCTGATGCGGATATGATAATGCCCGACTATGAGGAAGCTATGGAGACAGGCGAGGGAAGCTACCGTGGAAGACTTGCAGGCGGCGAGAAGATACTTGCCGTTTCTGTGCCTATATCCTCAATTACAAGCGAGTATAACTCTATTCGCATGGTAACATCACTGACGGAGATAGATAACACTATCAAGACCTACGTTCTGGCTGTTACGGCGGTGTGCGGAGTTATCATACTTATCATAGTGACTACAGGTCTTTACTTCGCCGGTTCGATCGTAAAGCCTATACGCCAGATAAGCGGAATCGCAAGCAAATTCGCCCTGGGTGACTTTTCTGTGCGTATACAGAACGAGAGCGACGACGAAATTGGCGACCTGTGTATCGCTATAAACCATATGGCTGACGAGCTTTCCGCTGCGGAGGCTATGAAGAATGAGTTCATATCCTCAGTCTCCCACGAACTGCGTACTCCCCTTACCGCTATAAAGGGCTGGGCGGAGACACTCATGGTAGACGGCGGCGAAGACCCGGAGACTATGAAAAAAGGCGTTGGCGTAATTGTAAATGAAACAGGCAGACTTTCCCAGATGGTCGAGGAACTGCTTGACTTCTCACGTATGCAGAGCGGTCATTTCACAATGCAGGCAGCTAATATGGATATCCTGGCGGAACTTGGCGACGCTGTTCTTATCTACAGTGATAAGGCAAGGCGTGAGAATATCTCTATAACCTACGATGAACCGGAAATGCTGCCATTCGTATACGGCGACAAGAACCGCATACGCCAGGTGTTTATCAACATCATCGACAACGCTGTTAAGTATTCTTCTCCCGGAGACAGCGTGACCATTACCGCAAAGGAAAAGGACAGCAATGTTATCGTTGCGGTAAAGGATACGGGAGTCGGCATCAAGGAATCAGACCTTTCTAAGGTAAAGACAAAGTTCTACAAAGCTAACCATACCCGCCGTGGTTCAGGCATCGGTCTGGCAGTTGCGGACGAGATAATCCGTATGCACGGCGGTTCACTTGATATATCCAGCGAGGGCGAGGGCAAAGGTACGACCGTTACTATCACCCTCCCTGCGAAAACGAACTAAAGGAGTACCTATGAGCAAGGAAAAATTCAAGTCAAAAATCGGCGGACAGGCACTTATTGAGGGCATTATGATGCTCGGCCCAAGCACAGGCGCTATGGCGTGCAGACTGCCCGACGGAAGTATCGACCTTGAAACATGGGACGAGAATAACGGCAAAAATGCCCCCTGGTACAAAAAAACTCCCCTTGTGAGAGGCTGCTGCAATTTCGTCGCCTCACTGGTAAAGGGATACAAGTATATGATGCGCTCCGCCGAAAAGCAAATGCCTGAGGAGGAGAAAGAGGACGAAAAGTCCGGCGGTATCTTCGATATCGCTATGTATCTTGGCGTACTTCTGGGCGTTGTAATGGCTCTGGGACTGTTCGTGTTCCTGCCGAAATTCCTGGTGGGACTTATCCCCGGAATCAAGGAAATGACCATGCTGCGCTCCATTTTAGAGGGCGTGGTGAAGATCGCTATATTCGTGCTGTATATGTGGCTTGTTAGCCTTATGAAGGATATCCGCCGGCAGTATATGTACCACGGCGCTGAACATAAGACCATAGCCTGCCACGAAGCGGAACTCCCCCTTACTGTGGAGAACGTCCGCCAGCAGACACGTTTCCATAAGAGATGCGGAACAAGCTTCATATTCATCGTGCTTCTTGTAAGCATCTTCGTTATGTGCTTCGTGCCGTTCACCGTAACATGGCAGAGGATCGTGGCTTCACTGGTTCTCCTGCCGCTGGTAGTAGGAATATCCTACGAGTGCATACGCCTTGCAGGTAATAAGGATAATCTTTTTACAAGGATACTTTCCGCCCCCGGTCTGGCTATGCAGCGCATCACTACCCGTGAGCCGGACGACAGTATGATAGAGATCGCTATTGCCGCTATGAAGCCCTGCATTCCGGAGGATAAGTCGGAGGACATCTGGTAATATGCAGATAAAGGATATCTACGGCGAGTGTCATTCGCTCCTTGCAGAAAACGGCGTAGATTCGCCGGATTTCGATGCCCGGTGCATAGTCGAGGACGTGCTGTGCGACATGAGCGCTATGTATTTCCCCAACCGTGAAGTCCCACCAGAGAAAATCGCCGTTATCCGTGATATAGCCGGGAAACGTGCCTCCGGTCAGCCTTTGCAGTACCTTTTGGGTCAGTGGGAATTCTACGGCTTGCCATTCAAGGTGGGCGAGGGCGTGCTTATCCCACGTCCTGACACGGAGACTCTTGTGGATATGGCGATAGATATCTGCCGGCAGGAGGGGCAAAAATCCCCGAAAATAGCCGACCTTTGCGCCGGAAGTGGCTGTATCGGCATCAGCCTGAAGCATGAGATACCCGGTTCGCAGGTGACTGCCTTTGAACTTTCCGAGGCGGCGCTTTCCTACCTCAGGGAAAATGCAGCCTTGAATGAAACTGCACTGGAAATCGTTCATATGGACGTGCTTTCCGACGATATATCGGCATATATCGGGTATGACATCATCGTGACCAATCCCCCCTACCTTACTGCTGAGGATATGGAGAATTTGCAGCGTGAGGTAAGGTATGAGCCGGAAACCGCCCTTTACGGCGGCGAGGACGGGCTTATCTTCTACCGGTCTATAGCCGCAAGGTGGAAAGCTTCCCTCAGACCCGGCGGCTGGCTTATGTGCGAATTCGGCATGGGTCAGCATACAGACATCGAAAAAATACTTGCCTCAGAAGGCTTTGTGAATATACAACTAAAGCGTGACGCAGCCGGTATCATAAGGGCAGCGCAGGCGCAGAAAATGGAGGAATAATTATGGCTAAGAAGGAACTGAAAACAAAGGCTCCCGTTGTGAAACTGGATACCTCTGCCGATAAGCAGGCTGCTATCGACAACGCTATGAAGTACATCACCAAGCGCTATGGCGAGGGTGCTATCATGCGTCTTGGTCAGACTACTACCCTTAACGTTGACGCTATCCCCACCGGCTCTATGACACTGGATATGGCGCTGGGTATAGGCGGCGTTCCCCGTGGACGTATCGTGGAGATCTACGGTCCTGAGAGTTCCGGTAAGACAACTGTTGCCCTGTCAGTCATCGCTGAGGCACAGAAGCAGGGCGGTATTGCGGCATTTATCGACGTTGAGCACGCTCTTGACCCTGTATATGCAAAGGCTCTGGGCGTTGATTTGGACGAACTGCTGGTATCCCAGCCTGACAGCGGTGAGCAGGCTCTTGAGATCGCTGAGGCACTTATCCGCTCCGGCGCTATCGACGTTATCGTACTTGACTCCATTGCTGCCATGACTACAAAGGCTGAGATCGACGGCGATATGGGCGATCAGCACGTAGGTCAGCTTGCCAGACTTATGTCACAGGCTATGAGAAAGCTGACTGCGGCTATATCCAAGTCAAACTGCGTGGCTATCTTCATCAACCAGATCCGTGAGAAGATAGGCGTAATGTACGGAAATCCTGAGACTACTCCCGGCGGACGTGCCCTGAAATTCTACGCATCAGTACGTATCGAAGTAAGAAAGGGCGAGGTCATCAAGGACGGCGGCTCTATCATCGGCGCTTCCACCAGATGTAAGGTAGTAAAGAACAAGGTAGCTCCGCCCTTTAAGGAGGCTGAGTTTGACCTGATGTACGGCACAGGTATCTCCCGTACCGGCGAGGTGCTTGATATCGCTACAGACCTTGATATTATCAAGAAGGGCGGTTCATGGTTCAGCTACGGCGACAGAAAGCTTGGTCAGGGACGTGACAACGTTAAGGAGATACTCAAGAATGAGCCTGAGCTTATGAAGGAGATCGAGGAGCAGATCATCGCCCGCAAGGACGAGGTAATGGAGAACGCCAAGCAGAAGAAGGACAGCGAAACTAAGGCTGCCAAGGCTGCAAAGGCTGCGGCTTCCGGCGACAACGATGACGTAAACGCTGATATGTCAGAATTCGGCTCAGACAGCGATATCATCGCAGATGCAGACGAGAACTTCGACGAGTTCACACCTGCTGACTGATGAAAATAACCTCGCTCAGGAAGTATAAGGGTACTACCTACGAGACTGTTCTCGACGGAGTGCGGAAGATATATCTGCATATCGACATTATCACCGACTACGCCCTCAGCGAGGGTATGGAGATCGACAGGGAAACTCTCAGGAAGGTGATATATGCCTCGAATTTCCGCCGTGCGTATCAGTATGCGCTCTACAGGCTGGATTATCGTGACTACTCCGCCGAGGAGATGTACCAGAAACTTCTGGAGACTTACAAAAGCGACAAGCTTTGCCTTGCAGTAATTCAGAAACTCGCTTCCGCCGGTCTTATCGACGATGAGCGCTTTGCCGGGAATATGGCAAGGCGGCTGGTGGAAGGCAAGAAGTACGGCTTCTACCGGGCAAAGCGTGAGATAACTATGAAGGGCATAACTCAGGATACCGCTGAGGCTGCCCTTGCAGACTATAAGTATGCCTTTCAGGAAAATCTGCGTGAACTGCTGGAAACCAAGTACGCACGCAGCCTTTCCGACAGCAGCGACCGCAAAGCAATTGAAAAAGTAAAAAATGCCCTCGTAAGGTACGGCTACAGCTTCACGGAAGTAAATTCCGCAGTCAGGGAGTACTTTGAGGAGCGATCATCGGAGGAATAATAATGCCTATCAAAGTAGGAATGGTGTCACTGGGCTGCTCAAAGAACCTGGTGGATTCAGAGAGAATGCTTTATAAACTGCGTAAAAACGGCTACCAGCTGGTAACAGAACCAGGTCTGGCAGATGTGGCAGTAGTGAACACCTGCGGATTTATCCAGTCCGCAAAGGAAGAAGCGATAGAGACTATACTGGAACTTGGCAAGCTGAAAGAGGACGGTACTCTGAAGAAGATCATCGTCACAGGCTGCCTGACTGAGCGCTATAAGGAGGAAGCCGCAGAGCTTTTCCCAGAAGCTGACGCTGTTGTGGGCATCGGCAATAACAAGGATATAGTCGATATTCTGGAACAGGTGCTTGAAGGCGAGCGGTATATCAAGTTCGCCCCGAAGCTGGACGCTGAACTTGAGGGCGAGCGTATAATATCAACTCTCCCCTTCTTCTCATACCTTAAAGTAGCCGAGGGCTGCTCGAATTGCTGCACATACTGCGCTATACCTATGATAAGAGGCAAATTCCGCAGCGTGCCTATGGAGGACTGCATCGCAGAGGCAAAGCACCTGGCGGAAAACGGCGTAACTGAACTGGTAGTCATCGCTCAGGATACCTCACGCTACGGCGAGGATCTCTACGGCAAGTCAATGCTGCCGGAACTTCTCAGGGAACTTTGCAAGATAGACGGTCTTAAATGGATACGCACACTCTACTGCTACCCGGAGCGCATAACTGACGAACTGCTGGAGACTATAGCCTCTGAGGAGAAGCTGGTGAAGTATCTGGAGATACCAATTCAGCACTGCCGTGGGGATATACTCAGCCGCATGAACCGCTGGGGCGACGAGGAGAAGCTGGAGGCGCTGTTTAAGCATATCCGTGAGAAGATACCGGGGGTTATCCTGCGTACTACACTCATTACAGGCTTCCCCGGCGAGAGCGAGGAGGACTTCAATGCCCTTGCGGAATTCGTCCAGAGAGTACGCTTCGACAGGCTGGGCTGCTTTGCCTATTCCCGTGAGGACGGCACAAAGTCCTACGACTTCCCCGACCAGATAGATACCGAAACAGCTTCCCACCGTGCTGAGATCATCATGGAACAGCAGCTTCTTGTAAGCGCTGAGAATAACGAGAAACTTCTGGGCGCAGAACTTGACGCAGTAGTTGAAGGCTTTGACCGCTTTGCAGAGTGCTGGTTCGGAAGAACTCCCCTTGATGCGCCGGATATTGACGGCAAGGTGTTTTTCTCCTCGGAAACTCCGCTTAAAGTCGGCGATTACGTTAAGATACGCATAACCGATACGCTTGATTATGACTTGATAGGAGAGGTGATAGCAGATGAATCTGCCGAATAAACTTACACTTCTGAGAGTATTCCTTATACCCTTCTTTCTGCTTTTCATATACTGGAAACTGCCCTTCCATTTCCTTATAGCCCTTGTGGTATTTGCGGCAGCTTCTATAACCGATGCCCTGGACGGAAACATCGCCCGCAAGCACAACCTTGTTACCAATTTCGGAAAATTCCTTGACCCTCTGGCGGATAAGGTGCTTGTACTTGCAGCGCTGGCGGTATTCGTGGAACTGGAGGAGATAAAGGTGGGAGCGATACCCCTTATCATCATCAGTGCCAGAGAATTCATGGTCAGCGGACTACGCCTGCTTGCAGCAAATAGCGGAGTAGTAGTAGCAGCCGGTATATGGGGCAAGCTGAAGACAGCGTTCACAATGGTAGCGATAATCGCATCGCTTTTCTGGCTGAGTCTTTGCTACGACTTCGGTATAAACTTCCCGGAGGCTTTCAGCGGCGCAATAGATAACGTGGTAATACCGGCGCTTCTGTGGATATCGACCGCCCTGACTATAATCTCAGGCGGCGTATACCTTAAAGGCTACTGGAATCTCATCGACTCTGATAAATAAGGAGGACATATATGAAACACTGTGCAGGACAGATAAAGTATCTTGCAGCAATAAAGGAACTGACAGAAAAGGACGAGTATGTAAAATGCGTAAGTATAGCAAGACATTTAGGGGTATCACGCCCCAGTGTCAGCAAAATGCTGCGGTGTCTTGCAAATTCCGGGCTTGTATACGAGGACTTCTGCAACAGCGTTGTACTCACCCCAGAGGGCGAGGAAGCAGTAGAGGAACTGTTCAAGCACTATGACGATATATATACATTCTTCCACAAATTCCTGCACCTTCCCCACGAGGAAGCACATAGCAGCACTCTGCTTTTCATTACGGATTATCCGGAGGAAACCTGCGAACGTTTGCAGCAGATAGTCCGCAGAACCCTCAAAAAGCACAAATAACCTATTATTAATGCGTAATTCGTAATGCGTAATGCGTAATTGCGCTCAGCTATTACTAAAGCGGTAAGTTTACCGCCGCAATCCATACAAAAAGTAAGACCGTCCGGTAAAAATCCGGACGGTCTTTTAATTACGCATTGAACATCACATATAGTTTCGGTTTTCCAGAGCCTTGAACAGCGTCACCTCGTCGGCGTACTCCACATTTCCGCCCACGGGCAGACCGAAGGCAAGACGGGAAACCTTGACGTTCAGGGGTTTCAGAAGCCCTGCGATATACATTGCAGTAGCGTCGCCCTCAACAGTGGGATTGGTCGCCATGATGACTTCCTCAACGCCGCCCTGGGATATTCTCCCCAAAAGCTCCTTGACCCGGAGTTTATCGGGAGTTATACCGTCCATAGGCGATATAAGCCCGTGAAGAACGTGGTAAACTCCGCCGTATTCCCGTGTGCGCTCGAAAGCAGTAACGTCCTTTGGCGTTTCCACCACGCATATCAGGCTATGGTCACGGTCCTGGTCATCGCATATAGGACAGACCTCCCTCTCAGTGAGGTTCTGGCATATTTTACAGCAGTGAACGTCGTTCTTGGCGCTGATGAGAGCCTTTGCGAAGTCCTCGACGGACTCCTTGTCCATAGACATAACATGGTAAGCCAGCCTTTGCGCCGACTTCATGCCGATACCTGGGAGTGATGCGAATTTCTCCGCCAGCACCACCAGCGGCAAAGCGTTATGGTCAGCCATTAAAACAGACCGGGGAGAGATACTCCGCCAGTGATCTTGCTCATCTCAGCCTCAGTAGTTGTCTCGATGTTGTTTACAGCCTCGTTGACAGCGCTGATGATAAGATCCTGGAGCATTTCGATGTCCTCAGGGTCAACTACCTCAGGCTTCAGGTTCAGAGACTTGATAGTCTTCTTACCTGTGAGAGTGACCTCAACAGCACCGCCGCCGGCAGTAGCAGTAAAGTCTCTTGCCTCGATGTCTTCCTGAAGCTCAGTGATCTGATCCTGCATCTTCTGAGCCTGCTTTATCATCTGGTTCATATTCTGAGCGCCGCCGCCCATGTTCTTGGGAATTCTTGCTTTCATTTCTAAGATCTCCTTTATTAATTGGAATTATTATCAACAGCAGTGTCTATCTGACTGTTTTTAGCTTTATTTATGAGTGCCTCTGCCATATTCTTCTGCTCCTCCACGGTAGTCTCGCATCGGCTGCGGACGATGAACCGCTGACCGAGAACGTCGTTAATGACCACATTCAAGGCGATAGCGTTCTCCTTTATCTTCTTTATAAGCTCGATGAACATGGGGTTCACGGCGGTAATGAAGATAACATTGCCGATAGTAGCCGCATAGGAGTTTTCAAGGCAGGCTGCAAGTGAAGGGTTGCGTCTTCGCATTTCCTCCACGACCTCGCCCCAGCGCTGGCAGGGGGAAGCCTTGCTCATGTCGATATTTCGCAGGTCAACAGTTGGTTTCGGCTCCATTTCAGGGGCAGGGCTGTTGGCAGAGACGGATATTCGCCCGTTATTTTCCGGTGCATTTCCGTGACTTGCGGGGCTGCTTTGTATCTGGGAAAGTTTCTTTTCAAGAAACTTTATCTTGTCTATGAGTTCCGGGGAAACCGGAGCGCTGCTTTGCACAGCAGGAGCGCCGCTGCAAATGCGTATCAGCGACATTTCAAGTTCTACCCGGCGGTTCATGGCATAGCGCATACGGTCGTAAGCGGATTGAAGCTGACCGATACGGAACATGACATCGTCCAGGGAGGAATTTTCAGCTAAATTTCTGAGCCTGTCCATTTCTTCCGGCAGGCAGACTATCATATCCTCAGCGGTATCGGGAGAAGCTTTCAGCAGCATCACATTGCGAAGCTGGAGGATAAGTTCCTCGCAGAGCCTTTGCAGGTCTTTTGACATATCATGCAGGGTACTTACTATATTCAGCGCCTTTGAGGTATCGCCGGCGGAAACAGCGTCGAGCAGCTCGTAGAGGTAGTCACGGCTTGCAAGACCGGCAGTTTCAGAGACAGCCTCAGCGTCGATCTTCTCAGCCCTGACAGAGCATTGGTCAAGAAGTGAAACAGCATCACGCATACCGCCGTCAGCGATCTTAGCGATAAGGTCAGCGCCCTCCTGGGTAAGGTCGATACTTTCCTGAGAGGCGATGAACATAAGCCGGGAAGCGATGTCCTTAGGGCGGATCCTGCGGAAATCGTATCTCTGGCATCTGGAGAGGATAGTCGCCGGGACTTTCTGTATCTCGGTAGTAGCGAGAATGAACTTCACATACGGCGGCGGTTCTTCCATGATCTTCAGCATAGCGTTGAAAGCCGGCACGGAGAGCATATGCACCTCGTCGATGATATACACCTTGAATCTGCACTTCTCCGGGGTATAAACAGCGCCGTCACGAAGTTCACGAATATCGTCAACGCCGTTATTTGAAGCGGCATCTATTTCGATAATATCAGTAAGAGCGCCCTCATCGGCTTCACGGCATATCTCACATTCAAGGCAAGGGTTGCCGCCGACCATATTAGGGCAGTTCACCGCTTTGGCGAGGATCCTGGCGCAGGTAGTTTTACCAGTACCACGGGAGCCGGTAAAGAGGTACGCATGAGCGGTGCGCTCGGTCAATATCTGGTTTTTGAGTGTATCCGTCACCTGTTGCTGGGAGATCACGTCGTCGAAAGTCAGCGGTCTCCACTTGCGGTATAAAGCCTTATACATCAAGATACTCCTTTAGTGTCGGACGAATCGTTGTTGCTGTTGGAATCCCTGTGAAGCTCCAGGAGTGCCGCAGCCTGTACTTCCTTGTAGTAGGCGGTAAATCCTCTGGAATCGCTTATGCGGTTAACGATAGCGGCTTTATAGAGTTCCTCAGCTTCTTTGAAGTGGTGGAGCATAGTCTGTGCTATAGCAGCGCCGCCGAGAGCGTCAGCGTAGTTCTGGCGATGCTCGATAGCTTCGCTGAACCATTTCATAGCAGTAGCGGCATCATTTTCTCTGAGGAACATTTTCCCCAGGTCTGTACGGACATACAGTCTGTAGGGGCTTTTCTTGTTGCTCAGGATAGAGGTATAAAGCTGTACAGCCTCACCTGTATCGCCGTTAGAGCCGGTGCATCTTGCTATAAGCAGAGGGAGGATATTGTCCTTCATACCAAGTCGCTGGCTGTCCTGGTAGCATTTCAGAGCGTTGGGAAAGTAGCCCATAATATCGTAGCATCTGCCGATATAGAACCGGAGGACTGCCTGTTCGCAGGTATCGAGATCATCGCTGTATTCTTCCTCAAGCAGCTTGAAGCCGTCGAGGGCAGAAGTAAGCTTATGGTCTGTCAGACGTTCAAGTGAATCGGCGAAGATACGGCATTTTTTGGATATACCGATGAAAGCCTTGCCGATAAGGTCTGAGTCATACTTATGGAAGCCCTTATGGTAATTAAGGGCGAAATACAGCGTAAAAGCGATAAGCTGTATTGTAACAGCGGGTATCAGCAGATCCTGGACTTGCGGATCGGTGCCGTTGAAATGGAATAAAGCAAGGCACAGGTAGGAGGTGAGTCCTGCGGCAGCGCAGCTGAACCAGAAGGACTTGATAAGCTTGCTGATGGTGTTTCCAACTATCTCAGTGAATGATTTCATATACAGCACCTCCGTTTGAAAAAAATTCCGGAACATAGATGTGCAGGCTGGCTGCGGCACACAATACGGTCCGCTTAATGCTGCTCGGTCTCCCGCCTGACATGGTTCACGGTGTCTTGTTGCACAGGGCCCGCACATCTATATTTCGGAATTTCCTGCGATATTTATTTAGCAACCGGAGTGGTTACTAATTTATTATACTACAAACGGAAGCGTTTGTCAAGCGCTTTTTCTTAAAAACTCACGGCAACAGCATTTACTTTTTTTGAGGATTATTTATGCCGCCAGTTTGTTTTTTGAGAGTTGCCACTCTCCAACTCGCCGTCTGCCAAAGGGGACAACCCAAGGTGGAAAAGGGGG
>JAGBJO010000032.1 GCA_017934425.1 Ruminococcus sp. | reverse complement strand
GCATATACTTGCATATTTCCCGGCATCTTGCACATAAATTTTTTGACATACGTCAGTATGCCTGCAAAATTTCTGCACAATCTGCCGAAAAATCTGACTGCGTATCTGCACCGCAATCTCTGTGCGGTGTTGCCTTAAAAAGCGGGGAATCACTATAGGAAGGGGTAAATTTGTTTACTGAGTAACCTTAACAGTCTTTGTAAGCTTAGTAGCTTCCTTGTAAGGTCTTACCAGCATATAGATCATGAATGCGATCAGAGCAATTGCAACGATAAGTCCGAGGACGTTTACATTGCCTGTAAACAGACCGCCGATCTGGTAGATGATAAGTGATACAGCGTATGCGAATACACACTGATAACCAACTGCAAACCATGTCCACTTAGCGTTGTTCATTTCACGCTTCATAGCACCGATAGCAGCGAAGCAAGGCGCACACAGCAGGTTGAATGCCAGGAATGCGTAACCGGCAAGAGGTGTAAGTCCCTCGAAGTCCAGAACGCCGAATACTCCGACAACTTCCTCCTTAGCAACAAGACCCATAACTGTAGCAACTGTTGCAGCAGCGTCGTTGAAGCCCAGAGGAGCGAATATCCACTTGATAGCGTTACCGATATGACCGAGGATAGAATCAGCCAGTTCCATATCAGGATAGAAGCCGAATGATGCGCCTTCCTGCCAGCCGAATACTGAGCCAGCCCAGATGATGATAGAGGAAAGCAGGATAATTGTGCCAGCCTTCTTGATGAATGACCAGCCACGCTCCCACATTGAGCGGAGGATATTGCTTACTGTAGGCATATGGTAAGCAGGAAGCTCCATTACAAAAGGTGCAGGGTCACCAGCGAAAGGCTTTGTCTTTTTCAGCATGATACCTGAGATGATGATAGAAGCCATACCCATGAAGTAAGCGCTCGGACCTACCCACCATGCACCGCCGAACAGTGCAACGGAGATCATAGCGATGATAGGCAGCTTTGCGCCGCAGGGGATAAATGTTGTTGTCATGATAGTCATACGGCGGTCACGCTCGTTCTCGATAGTTCTGGAAGCCATGATACCGGGAACGCCGCAGCCTGTACCGATAAGGATCGGGATAAAGGACTTTCCTGAAAGACCGAAGCGGCGGAAAATTCTGTCCATGATGAATGCAACTCTTGCCATATATCCGCAGCTTTCCAGGAATGCCAGGAATATGAACAGTACGAGCATCTGGGGAACGAAGCCCAGTACAGCGCCAACACCGCCGACTACACCGTCAAGGATAAGGCTCTTGAGCCACTCAGCGCAGCCGATCTTATCAAGCAGCCCCTCAACAAGTACCGGTACACCGGGAACCCATGTGCCATACTCAGCAGGATCAGGAGCAGTGAACTCGCCCTCCTCATCAAGAGCGTCACCGAGAGCAGCGTCGATATCGTAAACAGCGCCGCCGTTTTCCTCATTCTTGTAGAACTCGTCAACGTATGAACCGTAAGCTTCCTCGAAAGCGCCGAAGTCAGCGTCCTCGATAGCGCCCTGAAGCTCGTCAGCACCCTTGATGCTCTCGTCCTCAACTGCTGCATCGACAACGCTCTTAACGTCCTCAGTGAATACGAACTCCTCAGCCCACTTGTCAACCTCGTCGTCGTAATCGCCGCTCATGCCGAACAGGTGGAAGCCGTCACCGAACAGACCGTCGTTAGTCCAGTCAGTTACCCATGTACCCACGGTAGTAACTGATATGTAGTAAACGATTATCATAACGATAGCGAATATAGGCAGACCCAGCCAGCGGTTAGTAACGACCTTATCGATCTTGTCGGAGGTAGAAAGAGCGCCGGCGGACTTTTTCTTGTAGCAGTCCTTGATGATCTTTGCGATATATTCGTATCTCTCGTTTGTGATTATAGACTCAGCGTCGTCGTCCATTTCCTTTTCAACGGCAGCAATATCGTCCTCGATGTGCTTCTTTACGCTCTCGGACAGGTTCAGGCTTTCGGTAGCCTTTTCGTCACGCTCGAACAGCTTTACAGCGTACCAGCGCTGCTGCTCCTCAGGGAGATCGTGAACGGCAGCTTCCTCAAGGTGAGCAAGGGTATGCTCCAGAGGGCCTGAGAAGGTGTGCAGGGGAACGGTCTTTCCAGCCTTAGCTGCCTCGATCGCAGCCTCAGCAGCTTCCTCGATGCCCTCGCCCTTCAGCGCTGAAATCTCAACGATGCGGCAGCTGAGCTTCTTGGAAAGTTCGCCGATATTGATCTTATCTCCGTTCTTCTTTACAACGTCCATCATATTGATAGCGATGACCATAGGGATACCTACCTCAGCAAGCTGAGTTGTAAGATACAGGTTTCTCTCAAGGTTAGTACCGTCAATGATGTTAAGTATAGCGTCAGGGCGCTCACCGATAAGGTAGTTTCTTGCAACAACTTCCTCAAGGGTGTACGGTGACAGGGAATAGATACCCGGCAGGTCGGTGATGACCACGCCATCATGTTTTTTCAGTTTACCCTCTTTTTTCTCAACAGTAACACCGGGCCAGTTACCAACGAACTGGTTTGAGCCTGTGAGAGCATTAAAGAGAGTGGTCTTGCCGCAGTTAGGGTTGCCGGCAAGTGCGATCCTAATACTCATCTGAATTTCCTCACTTTCTGATATAAGCCGAATGTTTTCTGTGCCTAACTTAAAATGCGTTCAAAAGCAGGCATGGAAGCCTGCATTTCATCAGTTATTTAACTTCGATCATTTCAGCGTCTGCCTTACGGATAGACAACTCGTATCCTCTTACAGTGACCTCGATAGGGTCGCCGAGAGGTGCAACTTTTCTGACAGTTACCTGCACGCCTTTTGTAATACCCATATCCATGATACGGCGTTTAACAGCGCCCTCGCCGGTAAGCTTGACTACTGTGACAGTGCTGCCGATCTTAGTTTCCTTCAGATTCATTCCTACTCCTCCTTAAACCATGATTTTCTGAGCCATTTCACGGCTGATAGCGACTCTTGCCTCTTTTACATTGACGATAAGGTTACCGTCAACGGTGTTGACTATCTTTACCTTACCGCCGGCAACGAAGCCCAGGTTTTCCAGGTGTTTCTTTACCTCAGGTGTACCGCCTATTCTTGTGATAGTCAGTTCTTCTCCGATATTTGCGAAAGATAATGGCATCATAAAAGCCTCCTATCGACATAACATAAATGTAAACAAGTGCTAACAGGGTTAGCGCTTTCTAACCGATATATATTATACACGAACAAATCTGCAAAGTCAAGAGTTAGCAAGCAAAAACAAAAACTTTGTGCAAAAACGTGTGACCATAGGTGGATACAAGTAAATTTCTGTTGAATTTGGTGACTAAATGGAGTGGACACGGAAAACTTTTTATAATGCGTAATTCGTAATGCGTAATGCGTAATTAAGGTATCGCCTTACGGCGATGTATTTAAATGGATAATTATTTAAAATCCGTGAGCGAAGCGAACACATTCATTACGAATTACGCATTACGAATTACGCATTAAATAAAAGCTTTTGTTTCGGTTGATTTTTTGAACGGTTTATGATATAATTAATATTATCTTTAAAAATCGGGGGATTTTACCATGAAAAAAATATTATCCGCACTCACTTCTGCGGCAGCCGCCCTTGCGCTTACTGCCTGCTCTGCATCAGACGCTATATCAACCAAGATCGACGTTACACCGCCGGTCTATGAGGAGTCCTACACTCCGGTAACTATCACCAACGAATTCAACGACGGCGAAAACTTCGACTGGTATGAGGAATTCGTTCAGCAGGTTCAGGAATTTTCGATACGCCCTGTTATTACAAGACGTGTGGAGAAAAAATACGTCCGCATCGGTGTCAAGCAGCTTCACAACGAGCATCCGGATATATTCTGGCTGGACGGCTATTACTTCAAGACCGGTACTAATGCTACCACCCTTGAATTTGAACTCATCGACGGCTGTACCGAGGATTCCATAATCAGTATGCACAGCGAACTGGAAGATGCCGCTGACGAGATACTCGCCCAGATACCTGAGGATAGCTCCGACTACGATAAGGCGCTTTTCGTCCATGACTATATCGTTGACAACACCAATTACTACTACGACGGTGTTGACGCTGATTCACGCCAGTTATGGCACACCGCCTACGGCTGCCTTGTAAACGGCGAGGCTGTCTGCCAGGGCTATGCCGAAGCCTTTACATACCTCATGCGCAGAATGGGTATCGAATCCGGCATCTGCTCCGGTATCGTTGAACATGGCTCTCACGCCTGGAACTACGTAAAGCTCGACGGTGAGTACTACTGGCTCGACGCTACCTGGGACGATATCAACAGCAAGGACGATGTTGAAAAGCATACCTACTTCCTGTTCGACGATACCCGTATGCTCCGTACAAGAAAGCTGGATCCTACCCAGAATTTCGCCCCTGTATGCGAGAGTATGGATCTGAATTTCTATGTCCAGAACGACGCATTCTTCGACACCTATGACCTTGACACCGTTTCAGCTCTCGTTGCCGCAAACGCCGATAAACACTGCTGCTCCATGATGTTCTCAAACTTCGATGCCTACAACGAAGCAGTTATGGATTTCCTTGGTGAAGGAAAGGTGTTCAAAGTGGACGGCGCTGATATATCAAACATTTCTTACTACACCGACGATCTTATGTTTACGATAAATCTTGACTTCTGATGCCGGGTGTGGTAAAATAATTCAGGCAGTATTCTGTTCGTTGTTATTTTTTATGGAAGCAGGCGTATTTATGAGCATTTCACCAAAAGAAGTCCTCAGATTCGTTGAGGAAAACGATGTCAAATTCATCAGACTGACTTTCTGCGATATTTCAGGAAGTCTCAAAAACGTCGCAATAATGCCCGGAGAACTGGAAAAGGCGTTCTCCAGCGGTATTCCTTTCGACGCTTCATTCTTCGACCCGGTCTGTTCAGACCTTCTGCTGGTGCCGGATATGTCTACCCTCTCTGTACTCCCCTGGCGTCCTAAGTCAGGCAGAGTTGTCAGGTTCTTTTGCAGCCTGAAAAACCCCGATGGCAGCGACTACGCCTGCGATATGCGAAGCGACCTCATCAGCCTTATCAATGACCTGCGTCTGGACGGATATTCCTGCGAAATGGGTACGAAGTGCGAGTTCTACCTGTTTGAACTGGACGAAAAAGGCGAGCCGACCAAAATACCCCACGACCACGGCAGCTACCTTGACGTTGCCCCCCTTGATAAGTGCGAAAACCCCCGCCGTGAGATATGCCTTTCCCTGGAGGAAATGGGGCTAAGCCCCAAAAGTTCCTGCCATAAGCACGGTCCCGGACAGAACGAGATCGAATTCCGGGAAAATGAACCTGTTACTGCCGCCGACAACATGGTACACTACAAAACTATCGTTAAGTCGATCGCCGCACAGAATGGCTTGTTTGCGTCGTTTATGCCAAAACCCCTGCCTAACGAACACGGCAGCGCACTGAGCATATCCATCAGCCTCAAGAAGAACGGCGAATCCATCTTCGGCTGCTCACAGGACGCTATGCCCTTTGAGGGAAAGTGCTTCATCTCCGGAGTACTGCGCCGTATCAGCGAGATCACCGCTTTCCTCAACCCCACTACCAACTCCTACAAGCGGCTTGGTATGGGCTATGCGCCTAAGTATGCAAACTGGTCTTTCGAGAACCGCTGTCAGCTTATCAGGATACCTGCATCATCTGCACAGCTTCCTAAGATCGAGATACGCTCCGCCGATGCAGCTTGCAACCCCTATATCGCTTTCAAGCTGATCCTTGCTGCCGGCATCGAGGGTATCCGTTCCGGCGACTGCTCATTTATGGACAAGGCGGCTATGCCCGAAAACGCTATGCTCCTGCCCGGCAGACTTGACGACGCCGTATCCACCGCCGAAAACAGCGATTTCGTAAGGCGCACTCTCCCTGAACAGGTCAGAAACCGCATTTTCAGCCAGCTTCATGGTCAGCTTCAGGAATACTCCATCGCCCACGATAAATCTGCTTTCGAGGACGAAAGCTACTTCACCACTATCTGAGGGGGGATATGAGTGAACCGTGCTATGATCGTTTCCTCCCCCGGAGAGACCGCAGCAAGCGCTGAAAGTGTGCTGCATAGTCTGGGATTTACCAGAGTTACTGTCATCGGCAGTGCAAGCCAGGCAAGACGGCTCATCAAGAGCGAAAGTCCTCCGGAACTTGTAATTATCAACTCCCCCCTTCCGGACGAATTCGGTATCGACCTTGCGGAAACTGCCGCCGAGGAAGCTGCTGTGATACTTCTTGCCCCCGCCGGAACACAAGCCCCGGCAGACGTAATTATGGTGCAGAAACCTGTGGATATCAGACTTCTCAGCGAGGCAGTATCCCTCGCCGCCGAGGAAGGAAGTTCCCTCACCCATGAGGACAGCTCCCTCCTCTCCAGGACAGATGAGATACGCCTTATCAACCGTGCTAAATCTGTGCTGATGAAGTACCTTAAATTCACCGAGCCCCAGGCTCACCGCTATATCGAAAAACAGGCTATGAACAATCGTCAGACCCGCCGTGAGGCTGCACAGAAAATCATAGATACCTACGAAAAATAGCCTGTACAGGCTGTTAAAGTTCCGCATAATATTGCAGAATGTAAAAAAATTATTGAGATTGCATATAAATCAAAAAAATTCATCATCAAATTTTAAATTATTTGTTCATCTATTTTTATTGTAATTTTCATTTTTTTGTGGTAAAATAATAATTGTATAAAAATGTCATTATGCAGCTGCGGCACACGGCTGAGATGACATTTCTGCGCGCCTGTATGCCGGTATTGCTTTCCTGACTGTTCGGGGTTTTCGGTCAGATGTGCTTTGCCTGTATGAGCCGCAGACTGGGCTGTCCGCAAGATACAGATGCAGCGGTTATGCCCATGTATACCGACAGGTATAAATTTTAAAGGAGGTTCAGTTTCATGAACAAAAAGGGAAAAAAGGGCTTTTTAAAGAAGCTCGCACTCTGCGCTGTTTCCATGTCTATGCTGGTGTGCAGTGTTGGATGCGCTGGCAATGCACAGGGCGGTCCGCCTGAAGGCAGAGGAGGTACAGCCGCTAATACCATGGGTGCTAAGGTAGCTGTTATCTGTAAGAATGACACCGTTCAATTCTGGGACGACGTTCACAAGGGCGCTGAGGACGCTTGCGATGAGCTTGGTCTGGAATTGATGTACAAATGCGCTTCCGGTGATAACGACTACGCAAGCCAAGTAGGTTACATCAAGGAAGCTATCGAGTGGGGCGCTGATGCTATCATCGTTGCTCCTAACGGAGTTACAGAACTTAACGATGCTTTTGCTGAGGCTCAGGAAGCAGGTATCGCTCTGGTAAACATCAACTCAAAGGCTGACTTCGATGGCATCTCCGCTGTTGTTAGATCAAGTGATAAGGATGGCGGTACTATCGCTGGTAAAAATGCTGCTGAAATCCTGCTCCAGAAAAACGGTGAAGAAGGATTTGATTTCAGAACCGCCGGCACTCAGAAAATCGGTATCATAGGTCATACCGCTGAGACTGCTAATGAGCGTATCACTGCTTTCAAGGAATCTTTCGGCACAGAGATAAGCTACGCAATTGAAGATTATAAGAGCACTTACGCTGAGGATATCGGTAATACCACTTCAAGAGATGCTTCCGAAACAGCTGAGATGATAGGAAGCTATATCATCGAGGGCGAAAGATGCAGCGGACGTGATACTGCTAAGGAAGAAGCTATGAAGCTTATGAAGGCTAACCCTGAGATCAAGGTACTCTATGGTACAAACACAAATACAACTCTTGGTATCTGCGACGCTATCAAGGAAATGGAGCAGACAGACAAGGTATTCGCTATCGGCTTCAACTCCTCCGAGGACGAGCTGAACTACATCCGTCAGGGTGTACTCAAGGGTATTGTTATCCAGAACCCTTACAACATGGGCTACCTCAGCGTTACTAACGCAAGATCACTTATCGCTGGTACATCTGTATCTCCTGTTCTTGATACAGGTGTTACATTCGTGGATGCAGACAATCTGAATGACGATATCATTCAGCTGATGCTCAATCCCGATAAGATCGCTTAAGGAGGTATAATATAATGGCTAAGAATAAAGATAAAAGCAATTCACGCCATGCTACACCTTATGTACTGGCTGGCATCCTCCTTGCGTTCGTTACTATTATCAATATGATCCAGGTAGGATATATGTATAACACCATCATGGGTGTAAACATGAAAACTTCACGTACCATGAACAGCCTTAACCGTGTATCCGGTGAGCTTTCCGCTGTAAACGAGGATATCCTCCGTATTATGGGTAACGTAGGTGATAACAGCGCTACAGGTCAGGATATCGGCATACACATGGGTAATATGTTCGCTGCTATGGGTCAGTTCGAGGCTATCGGTGAGCTTCCTGAACAGGCTCAGAAGCGTTACAACTACGCTAAGACTATGATCCAGGCTTACTCTACTGCTCTTGACCAGATGAAAGCTGCTCAGGCTGCTGGTCTTCAGGCTGGTCAGGGTCGTATGGACCAGAGAAGTGCTTCCAATCTGAGAGCTATGTATACTCAGAACATTTACCCACTTCAGGTTACATCTTCTGAAATGGTTGTTGCTACTATCAATATCACTTCTATCGATGCTCAGAGACAGCAGTCTCAGGCTAGCAAGGTTTTCGTTGCTGTTGAAGTCATCATGTTCGTTATTATGACCCTCGGTGAGATCGCTATCTGGGCTATCGCAAGATACGCTATCAGATCCAGAAAGGAAATCGAGGAGAAGGAAAAGAACCTGGCAGAGGTCGATGCTCGTCTGAAGAATACTCGTCAGAAGGCAAGCGATATGGCTGTTACAAATATCCTTACTGGTATGAAGAACCGCTATGCTCTTGATAACGATCTGAGTGAAAGACTTGAGAGCGACCGCTTCAATATCGCAGTATTTGACCTTGATAACTTCCGCAGCATCAACGATACATACGGCTATGACTTCGGTGACGAGTTCCTGGCTGCTATCGCTGAGAAGCTCAAGGAAGAATTCAGCGACATCGCTGAGATCTACAACATCACTGGTAACGAGTTCTGCTTCGTATTCAACAGAGATGTTACTGAGAGCCAGGCTATGAGATATATCCAGGATATCCAGAACGTTATGAGCGCTCCTTACAACGTACTCAACCTGACAGTTCAGCTTCCCGTTTCCGGCGCTGTTTACCACTACCTCGCAGGCGACTGCCTGAACGTAAACTCACTGCTCGTTAAGCTTGATACAACCATGAGAATGGCTAAGATGAACGGCGGTAATATGGTAAATACTGTTGTGAATATGTAAGATTTTACTTACAAAAAATTATCCGTCCGGTTTTTCCGGGCGGATTTTTTTTGTTTCACTTTCACCCCCTTGTTCGAGTATACTTTATGAAAGGAGGCGGTAGCATGAATGACGCTGAACTGGCTGATATAAAACTAAAAGGCGGCGATTGGCAGCGGCATATCTTCGATGAGTACTTCGCCTACGTCAGTACCATTGCCGCCGGGAAACTCCGTGGCGCTGTGCCAGAGGACATTGACGAATGTATCTCCGATATCTTTGCAGACGTTTTCCGCTATCTTGCAGACAATTCCCCGTCAGTCTCCGGCGACCTGAAAGGAATTATTGCAACTATCGCAAACCGCAGGGCTATCGACCGGAAACGAAGTCTCTCTGCTAAGAAAAACCAGTTTTATACCGTTTCCGGGGAGAAACTGCCGGAAATCCCCTCCGGCGAGGATATCCCCACGGATATGGAGTACCGCCAGCAGAAAAGCAGGCTGCTTGAAGCGGTGAGGTCGCTGGGCAAGCCGGATTCTGACATGATACTGCTGAAATACTACTACTGCCGCAATTCCTCAGAGATAGGACAGATACTTGGTATGTCGCCTGCCGCCGTGAGAATGAGATGCAGCAGAGCGCTGAAAAAGCTAAAAGATATACTCGAAAAGGAGTGATACTATGAAACTTGAATTCAACGATGACGAGATGCTTGACCTTTCCAACGACCTTGATACCGCATCGGAAAGCCACAAGGAACGTATCTACAAAAACGCCCTCCGGAAAGCCGCTGACGCTTCCACGGATAACCTCTCCACGGAAGTAAGCGGCGTTGAACCCTACAGAAATGGCGGCTGGAAGCGTGTTCTGGCGCTGGCTGCCTGCGTGGTGCTTATCGGAGGAGGAGTTATCGGTTCGGGGTACTTGATTTCCCGGAACAGCCTGCAAAATGGAACTGAGGAAAATATAGCCGATACCGTTGAAACCACCACGGAAGAAACTCTCACCGAAGCCGAAACTGAACCGGAAACTGAGATTATCCGGAATACTCCGCCTTTCGGTGACATATCCGGAATGGATTACTCCCTGCCGGAAGTGTTCGGATATGGTTCAGTTCTTCCGGCGGAGACTGTGAACGCAATTGCGGACTACTTCAGCACCCTTGAATGGACGGAGACTGACATTTCCGGCTACAGTGCCCAGGAGTGCTACTCCTCACTGGCTTTCAACTTTATCCCGGCAACCGACGAATATAAATTTGAAAATGAGGGCATCTCCATCGGCATCTATGCCCTTGACTTCCTCTCCGTCTGCGACAGCACCACCGGTCAGACCACAAGCTACAGTATCAACTACAAGACGATGCGTGACGATCTTGATGCAATTATCGGCGCTGACCCGGCAGTTTCCCCCACCGAATACGATATGGACAGCAAGCAGGACATTTGCTTCAAGATGCTCAATACCCCGGACTACCTCAGCCAGGTAAGCGGTAAAATGCAGGTCATTACCAAGAATGATCTGGGCTACGACTGCTTCGATACGGAGTTCGCTGTGGATATCGACACCGGACGTTCACGGTCAGTAAGGAGGGATTACTCGACATTCGACCAGTCTACCGCCGAGAAAATTATCCAGACCGGCGACCTGAGTTCTCTTGAACTCAGATCATTAGCAAATTCCTTCTCTGACGGTCATATCTGCGTTGAGGACAATGGTGCAGAGCTTCCCTCTGTTCGCTCAGCCAACCGCCGCAGCGTTTACCCTGCCTTCCCTGACGAGGAGCGACATTCCTATGACGAAAACGGCGTTGATGAATGGCGTTACCGCTCCGACTGCACCAACTGCATCGACGCTAAGGATTCCCTCCAGTTCCAGGAACTTGTTTTCTCGGCGCTTTATGACACCGACAACTGGGAAGTCACAGAGAACCCGGTTTACCTGGGACGTGACTGCATCTGCATCGACGGCAGCAATCAGCGCTACCCTGACTTCAAGATGCTGGTTGATCGGGAAACAGGCATAATCCTCAGCTTTGCTTCTTACGACTTCGATGGCGCTCCCGACATGGTGATAAATGTTACCGATATAGCTTTCGGCGATGATGCTGACGCTCCGGTGATTCCTACTTTCAGCACTGATGCGCTGAGAGAGTGGATAGACAGTTCGCCGCATTTTATCTATGATTTAACCAATTAAGAAAACTAAGGGCAGTCGCTTGTGACTGCCCTTTGCCCTTGCGGATTTTAAGTTTGCTCATTTTACATATTGTTACAAAGTTCACATTTTCGATGTTCCCAGAATCATTGACAAATCCCTGAGATTATTGTACACTAATATTGTAGGAAACCGCTGTAATTCCGGATTTAGGACTATAGCGGTATGATCGTGAAGCGCCTGACCGGAAGGTACTGCACTGACTTCTGGTATGGCTATGAGAGGAGAAATAGCATGAAAATTCCAAATGACCCCGTGATTCTGCTTAGCTTTATCAATACAAAACTGCGTGATGACTACCCTGACGTTGATGAACTTTGCAGCAGCCTTTGCATTAACAGAGAGGAACTTGAAAGCAAACTGGCGCAGATCGGCTACTCTTACGATAAGGAAAACAATCGTTTCAAGTGACGCAAAGCGTCAGAAATGGGAGGGAAACATGAACAAACTTTTTCGCCATACAGCTGCCGGATTATCCGCTGCTGTGCTTGCAGTTAGCTTCTCTGCAAGCTGCCTGACATCATGGGCTGAGGATTCAGCCGACCCTAACACACTTACCACCGTTTCGCTGGTTCTGGGTGAGGACGACAACTACTTTTTCGCTAAGGATACCCCCGGCGAGTACGAGACATTAACCATTGATACTACCCAGACAAACTTGTTTTATATGCCTAAGGGATATGTCACGAAAGAGGGATATATTTTCTACGGCTGGACTTTTGACGGTATTCGTGGCTATTCATCAAATTCCGTTGTGCAGTTCGACAAATCTATCCGCAATATCGAGATAAAGCCGGTTCTTGTGTCAACTGAATATGATGAGCGTGTAAACGTATCATTTGACTTTGGCAAGGAAATCCAGCTTCCCAAGGATTTCCCTGAGCCTTATACCGCTAAGATAGGCACATTCATCTCGCCCTATAAGTTCAAGATCGAGGACGGCAATGCCTTTACCTCAACATACACCTTTGACGGAAATACCTACTCCGGCGAAGACTACCTGATCGTGCCTGACCACGATGTAACTTTCGAGGCGGTATGGAGACATAACATAAACCTCACATTCTATGCCGGCGATGTTGACCGTCTTACTGGCGGCGATACTTTCGTTACCACTGGCGCAGAGGGTACAAGCACTGAACTTAGCGCCGCTGACCGCTTCGGAAGAATCGGCTACGATATAACCGGCTGGACCAGCGACTACGACGGCGAGACTTATCTCCCCGGTCAGACTGTATCAAATCTGCCCGGCGTGGATATCACATATACCGCTGTCTGGTCACCTAAGAAGTACAATGTTGTATTCAATCAGGGTACAGGAAAGGTAGCTGATAATATAAAAGTTCCCGGCTATACCGATACTACTATCGTATGTCCTGAGCCTACTGTATCAAAGGAAGGCAAGTACTTTGCAGGCTGGAAAAACGCTTCCACTGGCGATATCTACCAGCCCGGTGACGAGTACTTTATCTACGGTGTAGCACCTGGTCTTGGTATCGCATTTACACCTGTATGGTCTGATACACCGGTAGATACTACCAGCAAGAAGCCCGTTTTCGGCGATGCTGACCTTAGCGGAGATATAACCGTTTCCGACATAGTTACTATCCTTCAGTACGCTGCCAATAAGGAAAAGTACCCAATGGACGCTGAAGCCCTGAGAAATTCCGATGTTAACTTCGATACCGTTGTTGATGCTAAGGACGCAGGGATCGTTCAGCTTATAGAGGCAGGTATCCTCGGCAATACTGAGGAGGATCTCATTCAGCCTTCTGGCAACTGATATGGAAGCAGTCCCATTTTCCTGAACTTCCGGATAAAAAAATACACCCCTGGTACTCAGTATCAGGGGTGATTTTTTGCAATTATTCGGTGTTGCCTTAATTACCGGGATTTATTGAAACCTACCGCCTGAACTTCTGCACAGGGGTTGCCGAGATCGTCCTTGATGGTTATACGGTAGCAGTTTACAGATCTGCCGTCCTTTACCAGTGATGCTTCGGCGATGAGTTTCTTGCCACGGACAGCACCTATATAGGATATTGTCGTAGAAAGACCAACAGTACCGGGTTTCTGCCAGTTTGATGCAACGGCAAAGGCAAAGTCAGCAAGGGTATAATGCACACCTCCCATAATACCGCCCATAGCGTTCAGGTGGCGCTCATTCAGTTCAACACTGCACTTAGCGTAGTGGTCGCCGATCTCGTCGATGACCATACCATTTTCGGTTGCGAAGCGGTCGCCCTCAAAAATACGGCGTACTTTCTCCAGTTTCTCGCTGTAATTTACCTCAGCCATAAAATTACCTCCGAATCAGTTCTTTATCTGTGTAGCCACAAGGCTTTCTCCGCAGTATTTCTCACGAAGCTTGGGCTTTTCGATCTTGCCGGTGGGATTTCTCGGAACATCGGCGAATATTATCTTATGAGGACGCTTATATCTGGGGAGTTTCTGGCAGAATGTGGTGATATCCTCCTCTGTGCATTCAGCGCCGTCCTTTATGGAGATTATAGCCGCAGCGATCTCGCCCAGACGCTTATCCGGCAGACCGATAACAGCAACGTCCTTGACAGCCGGGTGCGCTCTGAGGAAGTCCTCAATCTGTACAGGGTAGAGATTCTCGCCGCCGCTGATGATAACGTCCTTCTTACGGTCAACCAGGTAAATGAAGCCGTCCTCGTCCTCCTGCGCCATATCACCGGTAAGCAGCCAGCCATTTTTCAGGGTATCGGCAGTAGCCTTTTCGTCACGATAGTAGCAGGTCATAACGCCAGGGCCTTTAACGTAAAGCTCGCCTACCTGTCCACGCTCAACAGGCTTGCCGTTTTCGTCAGCGATCATAACTTCCCAGCCGTAGCCAGCTTTTCCGATAGCGCCTACCTTGTGGATATTCTCCATACCCAGATGTACGCAGCCAGGACCGATAGATTCGCTCAGACCGTAGTTGGTATCATACTTATGGTTCGGGAAATGCTCTCTCCACCTTGCGATAAGCGAAGGAGGAACAGGCTGTGCGCCGATGTGCATAAGTCTCCACTGTGAAAGCTCATACTCAGAAAGGTCGATCTCTCCCCTGTCGATAGCGTCCAGGATATCCTGCGCCCAGGGTACAAGAAGCCATACTATAGTGCAAAGTTCATTTGATACAGTCCTGATAATTGTCTTGGGCTTAACGCCTTTCAGCAGGACTGCCTTGCTTCCGGAGTAAAGTGAGCCGAACCAGTGCATCTTAGCGCCCGTATGGTACAGCGGAGGGATACAGAGGAATACATCATCACGGGTCTGACCGTGGTGCTTCTGCTCCACCTTAGCGGCGTGCATAAGGCTCTCATGATTATGAAGAATGGCCTTCGGGAAACCGGTAGTACCAGATGAGAAGTAGATAGCAGCATCGTCCTGATCTGTGAGGGTAATATCAGGGCGCTGGCTGGAACAGTTAGCAACATTGCTGTCGTAATGCTCAGCAAAAGTAGGACATCCCTCGCCCACATAGAACAGCAGACGATTCTTGCTGATCTCCTCAGCTATCTCCTCAACACGTCCGATAAATTCCGGGCCGAACATAAGTACATCTACCTCAGCCAGATCAAGGCAGTACTTTATCTCGTCAGCGGTATAGCGGAAATTAAGCGGAACAGCCAGAGCGCCGGTCTTGAGGATACCGAAGTAGATAGGAAGCCATTCCAGGCAGTTCATAAGGAGGATACCCACTTTATCGCCCTTCTGCACACCACGCTCCAGGAGCATATTTGCGAAGCGGTTAGCTTTTTCGTCGAATACCTTCCATGTGATCTCACGTCTGTAGTGGCTCATGGGAGCGGGTTCGATCAGTTCGTATTCTTTCCAGGTAACACGGCGAACTTCCTTTACCTCCGGGTTTACCTCGACCAGAGCCACGCCATTTCCGTAAAGCTCGGCATTTCTTTCAAGTAATTCAGTAATTGGCATTTTAACGTTGTCCTTTCGCAGACTTTACCCTAAAAAAGCTGTAAAGCCTTAAATCATAAGATTATTCTACCACAAAATTCACCAAATGTAAAGGGGGTTTTTGAAAAAACTTATCTGTTATACTATAACACATTATAAAAAATCTTGTGTAAATCTACTTGAAAACGACAGTGAACTATGGTATAATAAATAAGTATGCTATTTTTACGGAGGTTCTTATGATGAAAAAGCTACTGATACTTTCCGCAGCCTGCCTTTTCCTTACTGGCTGCTCATCTTCCGCTGGCGGTTCGTCCTCAGTACCTGAGAATACAAGAGTCAGCGTTACACCTATAGACGAGAATATCATCGGATCATGGACTAACGGTACGTCCGGCTACCGTTTCCACGATGACAGAAAAGTTTCCCTGCTTATGGATTACACCGGTGTCATTTCTTTCGGTGATGACTTCAGCCTCAATGCCGGCGACATTAGTGTTCCGGCTGAGAATACCCTTTACGACGGCGTTAACTACTCCGCTATGATGACCGGCGAGGGCGAAATGACCGAAATACTCACCATGACAAGAACAGACGAGTCCACAGCCGATCCTAATGACATCAGCGGTCAGTACTATTTCAGAAGCGGCGCTCTCGCACAGTCTATCGTTGCACCTATGGGCATTGAGCCGGAACAGGCTATAATCATCGCTGATATCGACACCGCTGCCGATACCTTTGAGATAACTCTCATGGACTACTGCGAATTCGAGACTAATGACGGTCTGCTGGAACTTTTCAGCCCCAATTTCCACTACGTTGACGAAAATGCAGATTCAATCAGCTATACCTACAAGATCGACGGCGATACCCTGACTATGGTCTACAGCGGCTCAGACCAGACTGAGACTTATCAGCGCACTGAGGATAAGCCCATATTCATCAAGGATACCAAGACCGAGGAGACTACAAAATGAAACGCTTACTGATGCCGCTGATTGTCTGCGCCTTTACTTTCCTGCTGACTGGCTGCGGCGATAAAGCGCCTGTACAGGTAATGGAGACTCCTCTTATCGGTCGCTGGTCAAGCGAGGAACTGGGCGGCGATTTCAACTTTACTTCTGACGGTAAATTCCGACTTGAGGTGGATATATCTTCTATAATGACCATTGATGCTGACGGCGTTGCACAGCTTACCGAAAGTGATACCGACTACTCAAAGTGCTGCTCATTCGACGGCAAGCACTTCTCCTTCAATATCGACGGTACGGATATGCTCACTATGACCGCCCTCGGCGATTACCAGAACAACCCGTTCCGTGAGTATGAAATGGTAAGCGGTGTCCTCTACGACCAGTTCGCACAAGCAGGCGATTCCGCTGACGGGAAGTACTACGTTTCCGCAACGCCCGATAAGCTTACTGTCCTGGTAAATATATGTGACTTCGTAAACGATGAGGATACTGTCATTCTCTCCGGCAGCGGTCTTTCCTCCTTTACCGGCGATGAAAATACCGCAAACAATGAGTTCACCTATAACGTAACTGACAGTACCCTTACCCTGAAAAATGACGACGAGACACTTGTGTTCAGCAAGATCTACAGAAATTGATAAGGTGATATTATGAGTATTTTTGACGTTTTCGACAGAATTTCTTCCTCATCTCCTGCACCTGCCGGAAAAGCCGAGTTCCTCATTGCGGGGCTTGGCAATCCGGGTATGGAATATGAGGGAACAAGACATAATGCCGGTTTCTTTACGATCGATACCCTGGCTTCTCAGCTTGGTACTGATATAAGCCGGCTCAGATTCAAGGGCAAGACCGCTGAGGTGGTCATAGGCGATAAAAAGTGCCTGCTCCTGAAACCTACCACATATATGAACAACAGCGGCGAATCTATCGTTCAGGCGCTGGAATTCTATAAGATACCAGTCCAGAACCTTATCGTCATCTACGACGATATCTCCCTTGAACCCGGAAAACTCCGCATACGCCGCAAGGGAAGCCACGGCGGTCACAATGGCATGAGAAGCATCGTTGACCTTACCGGCAGCGAGGACTTCCCCCGCATCAAAATGGGCGTTGGCAAAAAGCCTCACCCGGACTATGACCTGGCTAAATGGGTGCTGGGCAAATTCGGCAAGGAGGACGCTGAAAAGCTGAAAACTGCCGCAGAAAACGCCTGCGAGTGCGTAAAACTCATGGTGCAGGGCAAAACAGACGAGGCTATGAACCGCTTTAATTCGTAAAGCAAAGGAGGAGGCAATGAAGCTGTACCGCCAGATATTCCGGGAACTGTCCGGGTACGCAAGTATCATGGACGCTCTCGATAAAAACGAAACTCCCGTTTCTGTAACGGGTCTTTCCCATATCCACCAAGCAAACCTTATTTACGCTATGGCTGACAAGGGCGTTCAGCTTGTTATCACCGGTACGGAAGCCGAAGCCAAACGCCTTTGCGACGATATAAATATGATGTGCGGCAGCGAGACTGCCCTGCTTTTCCCTTCAAGGGAACTTTCACTGACCCCCGCTGACAGCGCCAACAAGGAGTATGAGTATATGCGCCTTGCGGCTCTCACAAGGGCTATGGACGGCACTTGCAATGTCCTTTGTGCAAGTATCGAAGCAGTCATGCAGCCGGTCATTCCTAAGAATAAGCTGAAAAGCGCCTGCCTTAGCATATCCGCTGACGAACCACTTAACCGTGACGCTCTCTGCCTCGCCCTCACCAGAAACGGCTACCAGCGATGCGAGAAAGTTGAGGGCGCTTCGCAGTTCTCCGTCCGTGGCGATATCATGGATATTTTCCCGGTACAGGCGGAAAGACCTGTCCGTATCGAACTCTGGGGCGATGAGATCGACTCTATCACCGAGTTTGATACCGATACCCAGCGCCGTACAAGCGATAAACTCACTGTCCTGGAGATACCCCCTGCCAGCGAAATGCTCTACGACTGCAACGAACTGGCTGACGCTATCGAGGAACTCTCCAAAAAAGTCCGTGGCAAGCGCATGAACGCTGTCCGTGACAACCTCAGCGCCGATGTCCGCAGACTTCGTGCAGGCGAGATACTCGTTCACGGTATAAAGTACTATCCGCTGGTATACCCCGAAACCTCCACCGTTTTCGACTACATCGACGGCGCTGTAAGCTTCATCGACTACTCGGAAGTTATGGCGGCGGCTGAGGGTATCCTTGCCCGGTATACAGAAGATATCCGCATACTTATCGAGGACGGTCAGCTTTGCCGTGGTCTGGAGGGCTACTGCATGGAACTTTCTGCTGTAAGGCATATCGCTGACACGAGGAAATGCCTGTATATCAGCAGTTTCCTGCAATCCGGCGACAGAGTTGACTTCCGCCGTCTGGTAAGCTTCGAGGCTTCCCAGAACGCAAGCTGGAGCGGCGAACTCAAACAGCTTACCGAGGACTTATCAGAGTACATCTCCCGGAAATACCGTGTTATACTCGCTGCCGGCAGCGAAAAGACCCTGCCCATAATCCAGCAGGACCTTACCGATAACGGTATCCCCTGCGATATCGCCAGCGACGATACCGAGCCGCTTCATGGCAGAGTTACCCTTATGTCCGGAAGCTTCAGCGGCGGTTTTGAGTATCAGGAAAACCGCACCGCTCTTATCACTCAGGGTCGCTCGCTGGATTCCGTCCGCCGGAAAACTAAACGCCGTAAGAATAAAGCCGAGGAGATACGTTCCCTTGCAGACATATCCGAGGGCGACCTTGTAGTACACGTCAACCACGGTATCGGTCGTTTCATCGGCATACGCAAGCTGGAATTTGACGGCATCATCAAGGACTACCTCACTATCCAGTACGCCGGTACTGATAAGCTGTATATCCCGGTAACTCAGCTTGATATGGTTTCAAAGTACATCGGCCCTCGTGATGACGCTTCTGTAAAGCTGAACAAGCTTTCCTCAAACGAGTGGCAAAAGACCAGAAGCCGTGTTAAGAGCGCCGTAAAGGATATGGCTAAGGAACTTATCGCCCTTTACGCTAAACGTGAGAAAAGCAAAGGCTTTGCTTTCTACCCGGACGACGAAATGCAGCACGACTTCGAGGAACGTTTCCCATATGTGGAGACTGACGACCAGCTTAACGCTATCAGCGAAATTAAGGCGGATATGGAACGCAGCCGACCTATGGAGAGACTGCTTTGCGGCGACGTTGGCTTCGGAAAAACAGAAGTCGCCCTGCGTGCGGCTATGAAGTGCATACTCGCCGGAAAACAGTGTGCGCTTCTTGCGCCAACCACAGTGCTTGCATTCCAGCATTACCAGACTGCCCTGCGCCGGTTTGAGCAGTTCCCGGTAAATGTTGAGCTTCTCTCACGCTACCGCACTCCCAAACAGCAGAAAGAAATAATCTCCAAGCTGAAAAAGGGCAAGATAGACCTGCTTATCGGCACACATAAGATAATACAGAAAAGCGTGGTATTCAAAGACTTAGGTCTTGCCATAATCGACGAGGAACAGCGTTTCGGCGTTGCACATAAGGAGAAATTCAAGGAAAGCTTCACCGGCGTTGATGTGCTTATGCTGTCTGCAACCCCTATCCCCCGCACACTGAATATGGCTATGAGCGGTATTCGTGATATGTCCGTCCTGGAAGAACCTCCCCAGGATCGCCACCCGGTACAGACCTATGTTGTGGAATACAACGTGGGTACTATCGGTCAGGCTATTATCCGTGAACTTCGCCGTGGCGGTCAGGTCTACTATATCCACAACCGTGTGGAAACCATCGACCTGTGTGCAAGCAGGCTCAAAAAACTCGTTCCCGAAGCCCGTATCGCCTATGCACACGGTCAGATGAGCGAGGACGAAATGAGCAGCATATGGCAGCAGCTTGTGGAGCATGAGATAGATATACTCGTTTGTACTACTATTATAGAAACAGGCGTTGACGTTCCCAATGTCAATACACTTATTATTGAGGACTCCGACCGGTTCGGTCTGTCTCAGCTTTACCAGCTTCGTGGACGTGTGGGACGCTCCAACCGCCGTGGCTATGCCTACTTCACCTACCGCCGTGATAAGGCACTTACGGAAATAGCTACAAAGCGCCTTAATGCTATGCGTGAATTCACACAGTTCGGCAGCGGTTTCCGGATCGCCCTGCGTGACCTGGAAATAAGAGGCGCAGGAAGTATCCTGGGCGGAAGTCAGCATGGTCATATGGAAGCCGTAGGATACGATATGTACATAAAGCTTCTCTCAGAAGCTATCGCTGAGGAAAAGGGCGAACAGCCGGAAAAGATAATGGACTGCATGGTGGATATCCAGATAAATGCCCATATCCCAGAAAGCTATATATCCAGCATGAACCAGCGTATCGACCTTTACAGGAAGATCATGCTCGTTACCTCCGACGAGGAAAAGACCGACCTTATCGACGAACTCATCGACCGCTATGGCGATCCGCCAAAGGCTGTACTGGGACTTATCGAAGTATCGCTCCTGCGAAACAAGGCTTCTCATCTTGGTATCAGCGAGATAAACCAGCGAAGCGGCGTGATGTACTTCTATACCGAGTTCCTCAGCGCTGAACAGATAGCAGCCCTGCAAGTGCCATACAAGGGCAGAGTTACCTTCAACTGCGTAGGGAAATCTTATGTTTCCGTGAAACTCCCGCCTAAGATGCGTCCTTTTGAAATGATGAAAAGCGTGGTTGACTTGTTAGCAGAAGCTAAAGCAAAATCTGGTCAGAATTAAGGTAAACTGACCAAATTTAAAGTCTAACATTGTGCAATATGACGCTTTACAAGGGCGTAAAATTATGTTACAATGATGTTATGAATTTTTTATACAGGCATATATCTACATTTCCCTCGCTAAAGCCTGTAAAATCAAAATGTTAGGAGTTTTAATTATGAAGATGACTAAGATCCTCGCAACAATGGCAGCTTCTGCTATCTCTGTAAGCGCTTTCGCTGCTATGAGCATGACTGCAAACGCTGGCGACGTAATCGGTAAGGCTGATCTGGAAGGTCAGTTCGGTACTATCTCAAGCTGGGATATGTCCAACACAGTTACTGAGATCGACGGTGACGCTCAGTACCAGGTAGTTTGGGATACCGCTGAGGCTACAAATACAGCTGATAACTTCTTCGTTACAGTTGTTATCGCTCCCCAGGGCGTTGATAACTTCACAACAGATACTTTCGAGAACCTGAGCGTTACTCTTGATGAAGTTTACATCGACGGCGTTCTTCTGGAAGGCTATGATGCAAGCGCTGCTGTAAACACAGCTTACTATGAGGGCGATAAGCCTGGTACAACAAGAATCTACCTCCGTGGCGACTGGGCTCAGAACTCCACAAAGATCATCGCTGACAATACTGACATTCAGTCACAGATCAAGGTTGTATTCACTGTTTCCGGTACTGGCGCTGAGGGTACTTCCAACGTAACTGAGACTGTTGCTCCTACAACTGAGGCTGAGACAACTGAGGCTGCTACTACAACCGAGGCTGCTACAACTGAGGCTGCTGCAACTACTGAGGCTGCTGCTACAACAACTGCTGCTGCTACAACTACAGCTGCTGCTACAACTGCCGCTGCTACTACAGCTAAGGCTGCTGCTACAACTGCTGCTGCTAAGACAGAGACTGCTGCTGCTACAGGTGATGCTGGCGTTGGCGTTGCTCTGGTTGCTATCGGCGCTGCTGCTGCTTGCGCTTTCGTTGCTAAGAAGAGAGACTAATTTAAGTTTCTGAACGAGTAAACTAAATGCCCTCTGCTATAGCGGAGGGCGTTTTTATTAATAAAAAGGAGATAACACTATGGACTACAAAAAAATCGCTGCCAGCGCTCTGGCTCTCGCTCTTGCTTCCGCTATGTACTCATGCGGCGAAAAACCGGCAGAGGGAAGTTCTTCCGAACCCGCTACTGAAGCCTCTGCCCAGACTACCGAGGCTACAGAAGCTCCCACTGAGGCTGATACCGAACCCACTACCGAGGAGGAACTCCTCCCCCCTACCCCCGTTGAGGCTTCTGACCCTAATACAGTTGACTTCTCCGACGGCAATTTCAGCTTCGCTTCACCTAAGACAACTGACCCGGATTCCGCTCAGGGCGAACTGTCTGTTGTGGAGGTTGACGGCAACAAGATGCTGAAATTCACCGACTCTGGCACATCTGCCGCTGATGAACTTGTACAGAAGATCGAGATAAACGCTGCCGCTCTTATCGGTACTGAGAACCTGGCTAAAGTCCGCAGGATCGAACTTGACCTCTACGCCGATGCTACTGCTGCTAACCTCTCAACTGACGACGCTGACGGCGTTAAAGCCCCCGGCTGGATCGGCGGCGGCGGCGGTACTGTCGTTGCAGGCGATAAGTGGTATCAGTTTGGCGAATTCGAGGGCGGCGAGTATAACTTCGAGATGTCCGGCGCTGTTCATGTTACCTATAAGTTCGCTCTGGCTGCCGGCGGTCAGATCTGGAGCGAGGATATGACCGACGCTAACTTCCTCATCATGCGCTGGGGTCTGGCTAACGAGGGCAACCTCTACGTTGATAACATCGTTTTCTATGACGAGGACGGCAACTCTATCCCCCTCCAGCTGAGCGAAGCTGCTGCTGAGGAAGCCCCTGCCGAGGAAGCCCCTGCATCAGATGAAACAGCCACAGAGGTCGATATCAATATCGACGCTGAACTTGCTGCTGCCGAGGAAAAAGCTTCCGAGGTAAACAAGTTCGCTCAGGACGCTATCGACGAAGCTCACGAAATGGCGCAGGAGGCTGCACAGAACAATGGCTGAGCCAATAGGACTCGTTCTCAGCGGCGGCGGCGCTAAGGGCGCTTACGAAGTAGGAGTATACAAGGCGCTCTCCCACTACAATATCACCGAGCATATAACAGCTTTCTCAGGCACGTCCGTTGGCGCTCTGAACGCCGTTCTGCTGGACAGCCTGGGGGCTGCGGCGGAAAAGGTCTGGCTCGACCTGAAGCTTTCGGACATGATGACCCTGGACGTTGGCAGGATCGCTAAGAATATTTCCAGCCTGTTCACTGATTCCCCGGATACTCCCGATCCGTCTACTGTCAAGCTTTCCAACCTGTCCGCTGTTGCAAAGTACCTCTACCCGGACGTTGACAGCCTGTATACCAACGGTCTGCCGTTCACTCAGAACCGGCTCTCAGAACTCATTGACAAGAACGTTGACTTCAAAAATCTCCGTCATAAAATATACGTCCACAGCGTCCGCATCGGCAGCGGTTCTTCCCTGGAACTGGAAACCTTCCGCCTGAGCAGCGTCCTCTATGACGACCAGCAGCGAAAGGACATGGTTCTTGCGTCCGCAGCGCTCCCTGGCGTTTACTGTGGCACTGAGGGCGTGAAGATAAAGGGTATGGAAGGGTCTTTTGTTGACGGCGGCTATCCCGGCGCTGGCGATAATACCCCTATCGCAACTCTCTACAACAAGGGTTTTCGCCGTATTATCGCAGTTCACCTGAAAGACGATGCCGACATTTCCGGTCAGAGCAAGTTCACCGGCGCACAGATAGTCAACATTATCCCCAGCGAAAGTATGGGCGGCTTCCTCACCGGCACTCTCAACCTGACCCCCGAAAAGATACGCCGTGACATCAACCTGGGCTACAACGATACTCTTGCCGCTCTCCCATCTCTCCGTAACCTTACTGTATGACGGCTTGCAGGGCTCTGCCCCTGCACCCCGGCGGGCTCTGCCCTGCACCCGCAAGGGGCTCTGCCCCTTGACCCCGCACGCTTTTTTAAAAAGCGTGGGAAAACAAATTGACGTTAATATGACTGCTCCCCGTAAAAATTCTTCACGGGGAGTATTTTTATGTCTATAAAAAAGTTCCCCGATACTAAAATAGTAACGGGGAACGGTAATCGCACACAAATATTTTTTCCCACGCTTTTCATAAAAGCGTGCGGGTGCAGGGCAGAGCCCTGCCGGGGTCAAGGGGCAGCGCCCCTTGTGGGAACGAGCAATTAACCAAGAACTACAGTGATCTCGTTAACGTCAGCGAGCTGGTCAGCGGGAACGTAGTTGCTGGAAAGCTTAGTGCCGTTGAGAACGATCTCCTTGACACCGCTCTGAACGTGTGCGGAGTTGTCGATAGAGATATTCAGCTTCTTGCCACGGAAGTTCTTGCGGATCTTGAAGCCGTCCCATGCAGCGGGAATAGAAGGAGCGATAGTCAGACCGTCCTGATCGGGACGCATACCGCAGATACCCTCAACGCAGCCTACCATAACAGTTGAAGCAGTACCGGTGAGCCAGTGAACGTGTGAACGACCCTCGAAAGGAGAAGCCTTTGACTCAGTGAACTGACCGTGAACGTAAGGCTCCATAACTCTTATCTCAGCCTTGTCGTTCATAGCAGCAGGAGAGCTTTCCATGAAGTACTCAAAAGCACGGTCGCCGTTGCCCAGCAGAGCCTCAGCGAGGATAAGCCAGCCCTGTGACTGTGAGAAGATACCGCCGTTTTCCTTAGTATCGTCGTTGAAGATGTGCATGAGAGCGCCGTCGAAGTAGTGATCCTTATAAGGGGGATCAAGAAGCTTAGCGCCGTAAGGAGTATTCAGGATATCGTGAACGGAATCCATAGCCTTCTTAGCCTGCTCATCGGAAGCGAACTTGGAGATTACGCTCCATGACTGAGGATTGAGCCACATATTAGCCTCAGGATCCTTCTTAGCGCCAACAATAACGCCGTTGTCACGGATACCACGGATAAATCTGTCCTCGTCCCAGCACTTCTCAAGAGCATCAGCCAGCTTGCCCTGAACGTCGTCGATGTAAGCGATATACTCAGCATCATTTCTGGACTTAGCCATATCCTTGATAACGCTCATAGCGTAGTAAAGCTGGAATGCAACGAATGTAGACTCGCCCTTTGCACCCAGACGGAGGCAGTCGTTCCAGTCAGCGTGGAGACCGGCAGGCATATTGTGGTCGCCAAGACGCTCCATAGAGAAGCGGATAGCGTTCTTCAGGTGGTCGTAAACAGTAGCCTCGCCGCCGTTAGCGTAAACGATAACCTCATCGAGGAAGCCCTTGTTACCGGATTCACCGATATACTTAACGATAGTGGGGAACAGCCAGAGAGCATCATCTGCACGGTAAGAGGGGTGACCTGTCTCCTTAACGTACTCAGGATCATCGGGAGTATTCTCGTGACCTGCATTGTGGTTGAACTTAACCAGAGGCAGACCGCCGCCGTTATCGACCTGAGCGGAGAGCATGAATCTGATCTTCTCAGCAGCCATTTCAGGATCAAGGTGGATAATACCCTGGATATCCTGAACTGTATCACGATAGCCGTAGCCGTTTCTCAGACCGCAGTAAACGAAAGAAGCTGCTCTTGACCAGATGAAAGTGATGAAGCACTGGTAAGCGTTCCATACGTTTATCATGTTGTTGAATTCCTCGGAAGGAGTCTCTACCTGGAAGTTGTCAAGCTGACCATGCCAGTAGTCCTTGAGCTGCTTTATCTCAGCGTCTACCTTGCCGGGAGTCTTGTACTCATTAAGTATAGCAGTAGCCTGAGCGTTGTCACGCTGACCGAGGATATAGATGAACTCCTGAGTCTCACCGGGAGCGAGAGTGATATCACTCTGGAGAGCGCCGCAGGAATTGCTATTGTAGTTCATAGCGCCGTTGCACTTTCCTGACTCAACAGCGATAGGATTGGAGAAAGTTCTGTAAGGGCCGATGAAGTCGCTAAGAGAACCGTTATAAGCGGAGATAGGTGCGCCTACCATACCGAAGAAGCGCTCCTTGTGGTTTGAGCCTGTTTCATCTCTGCCGGAGTTCTCGTTCATGTGCTGGATAATCTTGTTCTCCTCGAAGCTTGTACGTGTGATGAACAGAGTGTACTGGAGGTTTACCTGATCCTGCTCGTAGTTAGGCTCGTTAGTGAACTCAACAAAACCGTAAACTGAGAGTTTTCTCTCCTTGTCGGAATCGTTGGTTACCTTAGCACGCCATACTTCATAAGTCTTGCCGTAGGGAACGTAGTAAGTTACCTCAGACTTGATGCCGGTATACTCAGCGGAGATAACAGTGTAAGCAGTACCGTGGCGGCACTCGCTCTTGTACTGGTCAAGGGGCTTGCCAACAGGCTGCCATGAAGCTGACCAGTAGTCGTTAGCCTCATTGTCACGGATATAGATGTAGCGGCCGGGCAGAGCCATTTCGGAATTGAAGCGGAAACGTGTGATACGTCCGTTAGCTCCTGACTTTACGAAGCTGTAGCCGGCAGCGTTATTAGAGATTATAGCGCCGTACTCAGGATCGCCGAGATAATTTGCCCAGGGTGCAGGTGTAGCTGGATTAGTGATAACATATTCCTTGTTCGCAAGGTCGAAATGTCCGTACTTCATATAATTTACTCCTTTTGTCTGCGGGGGTCAGTGCCGCCCCGGCAATATACTGCTTACATTATAACAGAAAACGGAAGCTATTGCAAGGGGTTTTGTAAATTTTGTTATATTGCCAAATAAACAGCTATAACGGTGTACATCTTTACAAAGACAGCGGAAAATACAGAAAACATTGTACCAAGCAAAATATGGTTGAGCGACGTACAAAGCACCGTTTCTAAAAAAGTGAGCGAGCGTAAGCAAGCGACACCGTGAGGGGAGGTCAAGCTGGCTCAGCTTGAAAATTCACCCTATGTGGACAGGTTCTAAGTTCTATTCCAGTATTTCTGGGAACTTGCCGCTTTATCATTCTACTGGTGAACTTTGTACCATTGCAAACACGGTTGAGCGACGACAAAAGCACCGTTTCTAAAAAAGTGAGCGAGCGTAAGCAAGCGACACCGTGAGAGCGGTCAAGCTGGCTTCAGCTTGTCAGCTTGATTTTGAAAGGAATATGTGTTATAATTCCAATAGACAAATTTACAGGAGGATTGATATAATGCAGAAAATATTCCGGAATACCGGCGAAAAATACCTTGCGGCGTTTCTGCTGGGCTTCTGCGTGATGCTGGTGACGGTGATTCCCGTCATGATCTGCGAAAATGGCTACTTCATCTACTATGGTGACTTTAATTCCCAACAGATACCTTTCTACAACCTGGCTAACGATGCTGTAAGAAGCGGCGGTTTCGGCTGGAACTGGTACACCGATCTCGGTTCTGACCTGCTTACTTCCTACTCCTTCTATCTCATCGGCAGCCCATTTTTCTGGCTGACGGTACTGCTTCCCAGATTCCTTGTGACGTTCTCGATGCCGGTGGTACTATCCCTGAAACACGGCATCGCCGCCCTGACTGCGTACATATATATCCGCAAATTCGTCCGGAGTAAGGAGCTTTCCCTGGTTGGCGCAATGCTTTATACCTTTTCCGGCTTCCAGATATTCAACATTTTCTTCAACCACTTCCAGGACGTTACTGCGGTATTTCCTCTTTTACTTATATCTATGGAGGAACATATAAACTGCCGGAAACGTGGATTTTTCGCCCTTACCGTGGCGCTTTCCGCTTTCATAAACTACTACTTTTTCGCCGGCGAAGCGGTGTTCCTGGTGATATACTTCCTGTTTCGCCTGCCTGCCCCGGATTTTCACTCGAACTGGAGAAAGTTTCTCTCGCTGTGCTTTGAAGCGATCGTAGGTACGGCGATAGCTATGGTTATCCTCCTGCCCTCGGCAATGCTTATTATGGGTAACAGCCGTGTTTCTCAGCATCTTTTCGGCACGGATATAGTCATCTACTCCGACAATACCCTCATTCCACGTCTGATACAGACGTTCTTCATGCCTGTAGATGTTCCTGCACGCCCGAACCTTTTCCAGTCTGAATATGAAAAATGGGCATCTATCGGCGGATACTTTCCCCTGTTCTCAACGCTTGGCATTATAACATTCCTGCGCTCACGGAAAAAACACTGGGCTTCACGGCTTACCATAGCTTTGGCGATATTCGCGCTTATCCCCCTCCTCAACAGCCTCTTTCAGGCGGCAAACAGCTACTACTACGCACGCTGGTTCTTCATGCCCCTGCTTATCCTCGCCATGATGACCGCCCAGACCCTTGATACTGAGGGTGCAGACTTTAGGGCGGCGTTCCGGGTGAATATTCTGATGCTTGCCGGATTTACGGTAGTTGCCATATACCCGGACATGGGAAGCGACGGGAAACTGAAATGGCTTGGCACTCCCCGTGACCCGATATACTTTTTCGTGACCCTTGCCATTGCCGCTGTGTTCCTTGCAGGCGCACACCTCATACTCCGCCGGAAAGCTGCCGGAAAGCCATTCCAGGAATGTGCTGTATGGTGTACCGCCTTTGCGTCAGTGATGTGCATATTCGCTGTCACTCTTTACGGTGCTGTTACTCCTGCGGACGCTAAGAATTACATCAATGTGAATATCAAAGGCGATGATGAACTTGTGGAGAAAGTGTCCGGGGACAACTTCTTCCGCATCGACTCTACAAGCAATATCGAAAACGCTGCAATGATATGGCAGATGCCCTCAATGCGTGCTTTCCAGAGTGTTGTTGAGCCGTCGATAATGGATTTCTACAAGGAAGTAGGCGTTCAGCGTGACGTTGCGTCAAGGGCAGACGTAAGCCATTATACCCTCAGAGGACTGCTTTCCGTCAAATATTTTTACCGTGAGATAAACGAGGGTTACTCCTATGCAGAAATAACCGCTGATGACTACAGTGCGCCGGAAAACTCGGCTGCAAATTCATTAAGCGGCTCTGAACCCGACTCCGCAAAGGTGGATATAACCAAGTATATGCCCGGATTCAAGCTTTTGAAAGTCACTGACAAGTACGAGATTTACGAGAATACACTGTATGTGCCTATGGGAATGGGTTTTGACTGCTACATGACGGAAAGTCAGGCTGAGGAACTTTCAAAGGGACTGCGTGAGAAGTCGCTGATGAAAGCCCTTGTGCTTACAGACGAACAGGCGGAGCGTTTTTCCGGGATACTCACTACTCTGCCCAAGGAGTACAGTTCAAGCGTATCAAAGACCGCCTATGAGCGATTCTGCCGTGAGAAGCAGGAAAACTGCGCATCGTCGTTCAGCTATAACTCACACGGTTTTCAGGCGGAGTTCGACAGCAAAAAGGAACAGCTTGTATTTTTCAGCGTTCCCTACAGTACCGGCTGGAGCGCCGAAGTAAACGGCGAACCGGTAGACGTTGAAAAGGTCAGCTACGGTTTCATGGCTGTACCGGTAAGCGAGGGGCATAGCAGTATAGTGTTCCGCTATCACACACCCTGGCTGCGTGAGGGCGCTGCGGTTAGCATTATAGCGGCAGTAGTACTGGCAGTTTACATAGCGGTGTGCCGCAAGAAAGGTATCCCGGAGGAAATAGCCGACCACAAGCACTACTATGACTACACCTCCACCGCTCGTTTCAAGCTGTAGCCAGCTTGACCGCAACTACGTTGCCACTCAACCTTGTTTTACAGGGTACAAATCTTATTAAGATAACATCGCCGCAAGGCGATACAATAATTACGCATTACGCATTATTTTAAGGAGGAATTAAAATGCATTTAGAAGAAAAAACTCTCACAAGCCAGAACGTTTACGAAGGTCCTATTTTCACTATCACCCACGACACCGTTGAACTGGAAAACGGCGAAACTGCCGTCAGGGACTCCCTGCTCCACCACGGCGGCGTGTGTGTTATCCCCATAACCGACGAGGGCGAGATCTTCCTTGTAAAGCAGTTCCGCTACCCGTTCCGTACAGTAACAAGGGAAGTGCCTGCGGGCAAGCTGGAAAAGGGCGAAGACCATGCCGCCTGCGGAAAACGTGAGCTTCTGGAGGAGACTGGCTGCACCTGCTCCGAGTATATCTACCTGGGCGAAATGTACCCCACTCCGGCATACAATACAGAGATAACCTATATGTACCTGGCTAAGGGGCTGACTTTCGGCAAGCAGTCCCTCGACCCGGACGAGTTCCTTGATGTGGAGAAGATACCCCTGGCTGATGCGGTGAAGCTGGTCATGGACGGCAAGATCAAGGACGGCAAGACCCAGATAGTTATTCTTAAAGCCGCAAGAATAATGGGGATATGATGAAAAAGCTGAATAGTTTTCTGTTAAAACTGGAAGTTTTTTTGCCGAGGCTTGACCGTATACTTGCTGTAGTGCTTGCGATTATTCTGATATACTCAATAATATATATAACAAAAGCCGCAGCACTTGATGCTGTTAAGAGTTATGTATGTGCAAAGAACAATGAAGCGGAAGAAATTTGCATTTTTATTGGATCTGAAAACTGTAGTTTTAACGACTATTGTGAAAAATACAGTATTCCTCAAAACGAAGTTGTATACATTTCCGGAACAATGGCAGACTATTGTGATCTAATAGTTGATGCTAATGAATACTGTAGCGAAAGCAAAAATATAACCATTAAACGAATTATGGAAATATCAAAAGGCTTGCATTGGACTATAAAAATTGATAACAACAAAATATCTGAAATCTGGACGCATAAAAGTCCTATCAGCCAAGATCAGTTAAAGCCATATAGTTTTGATGAGCAGGTAGATATGATACCACTATTTGATAAAAATAGATTTGATTATGCAATTGGTTATTACGCTAACGAATAACTCCCCAAAAAACAACCCGGAAACGGCATTTTACTGCTGTTTCCGGGTTTTTTTATTAATTATCGTAAGTATCAAGGAAATTATGCACTTCCCCGTGCTGTTTATAGGCGATAACTGTGCTGAGGTTAACGTTTTCCACGCTTCGGAAGATATTCTTCTCAACCTGGGGATTAATGGTCTTTAGCTGGGCGATTAGCTTCTTTATCTCAAGGCGCTTTGATACGGACTGCCCGTCCTCCTGACAGCTTGAACAGGTGTCAGTGAACTTGCAGGCGCACTGGATAAAGTACAGGTCGTTATAGTCACGCCAGTGCTTGATATCATCTTCCCGGACAAGGTACAGGGGGCGGATAAGTTCCATTCCCTCGAAATTGGTGCTGTGAAGCTTCGGCATCATGGTCTGAACCTGTCCGCCGTACAGCATACCCATGAGGATAGTCTCGATAACATCGTCGAAATGGTGACCCAGGGCTATCTTATTGCAGCCCAGTTCCTTTGCCTTGCTGTAGAGGTAGCCACGGCGCATACGGGCGCATATATAGCAGGGGTTCTTCTCGATATTGAAAACCGACTCGAATATGGTGGATTCAAAGATATGTACGGGTATTGACATGGACTGTGCATTTCGCTCAATGACCTGGCGGTTCTGGGGGCTGTAGCCGGGGTCCATTACCAGGAATACCACCTCAAAGGGGAACTTGTCATGGCGTTTGAGTTCCTGGAAAAGCTTCGCCATAAGCATGGAGTCCTTGCCGCCGGAGATGCATACTGCTATCTTATCTCCCGGCTGCACAAGCTGGTACTCGTTTATAGCCTTGGTGAACTTGCACCAGATGCTTTTCTTGAATTTCTTCCGCAGACTCAGTTCCACCTGTTCGGTTATCATGCGGTTTTCCATTTTAAAGCGCAGCCACTCAGCATAGCCGCCCTCCAGTTCCCATGCATCGAAGCCCTTGCCACAAAGGTCGTCGGTTATATCGCCGCTGATTATACCGGCTTTGCAGTAGACGATGACCTGCTTATCCTTTGGGATATCAGCGCTTTCCAGCTTATCCGGGGGGATATTCACAGCGCCCTTTATGTGACCATACTCAAAGGCGGACGGGTCACGCAGGTCGATAATGAAGCTATTCCGGGTGTCCGCTTTATCAAGTTCACCGGCTGTTATCTTTTTACTCATATTTTCTCCTTGTACTGATGTTAATCTTTAACTATAGGGTGTCTGATAACTGTTTTCAGTTTATCGGGAGCTGTTTTCCTTACATCTGAAAGATATATCTCATGGTGAAAACGATTATCTGAAATATCAAGTTTATATCCCTGCTGCTTCATAAATTCATGCATAAGCTGAACGGTTTCCGGTTCATCATCATAAGAGCCTATATGCATACACTGCACACATAAGCCTTCATTGTATGTCAAAAACTCGACCCTTGAAAAGTCTGTCTTTTTCTTTTTTGCCGCTTCCTGTACAGCCCAGTCAAATTCTTCTTTTGTGACAAAATCGGGCAGACGGATAAGCGCTATCCAGTTAAAATCCTCTTTGCGGGAATAGTCAGCGCCATCTGTACCCTCCTGCCACCAGAAGCCTTCAAGCGGAGGAACAACAAAATCAAAATATCCTTCGATACGATGATCGCCCTTTTTGCTCATCTTGATCGTGTACGCTATACCGTAAAGCAGAGCGATAGCCTTCTGATATTCACCGTTTTCATCATTAGGATCACCTTTGCCACGCACAGAGATATAGTTCATTGCCGGAACATTAACGAAAGCTGGTTTTTTTGAAGGCATATAATACTCTTTGTATTCCTTTTTATAATCGAATGCCATAACGGTTCTCCTTTATTTACTGTACAGTTGTAGTAACTGTTTCCGGATCAGTTGTCTCCTCGGCAGCAGTAGTACCATTGCGGACTTCTGCCGGAAGTGTAGCGGTAGGCTCGATTCCGGCAAGTCCGTAGCACTCCTGGTAAGCCTGGAGTATTCCTCTTACCATATACTTTGAGTACTCACCGCCCTCGATAACGCCTGCAAAGGCAACCTCCGGGTTATCTGCCGGAGCAAATCCGATGAATACGGAGTTCTGCTTGCTAAGGTCGCTCTGGTCGGTCTGGGGAGTACCGGTCTTGATAGCCACGCTGTAGCCCAGGTTTGCAAGGGAGTACTCATATGGAACATTCAGTGCAGCGTCCATCATACCGCCGATGATATAGTCATAGACGTAGTCATAGTTCAGGTCGATAGTTGCAGCCACTTCCGGCTCAGTCTTTTTCACCAGTTCATTTGAACCGTAGGTATAAAGGCTGTCTACCAGATAAGGCTTATATCTTACGCCACGGTTTGCGATAGTATTGGCAACGCAGGCAAGCTGTAAGGGAGTAAATCCGCAGTCCTGGTTACCGATACCAGCCTGGATAACGTAACCGACGTACCAGGGCTGACCACGTTCCTCGAAAGTCTCTGGGTTACAGAGAAATCCCTCAGCGTCACCGGTCTCAATGCCTGTATGCTGACCCAGACCGTAAAGCTGGGCGTACTTTGTGATATTGTCGATTCCCAGAAGTCTGGAAACCTCATAGAAGTAGACGTTACAAGAAACCTCGATAGCACGTCTTGAAGATATCGCACCATGCCAACCAGTACACTGGAAGTGTGAGCCGTAGAATTCGTAGTCATGGTTGCAGACAAAAGCGCTCTCGCCGTTTACTACGCCCTCGTTCAGACCGGCTGTTGCAGTTACGGTCTTGAAAGTCGAACCGGGGAGATACTGACCCCATGTACAGCGGTTGAACATAGGGGAATTTTCCGCATTGAGCAGTTCCTCATAGTTCTCGGCAAAGTCTTTCAGATTGTAGGTGGGGGCAGTTGCCATACCCTTAACAGCGCCGGTCTTAGCGTCGAGTACAACCAGTGCGCCACGGTTTACCTGATTGCCCTTATACCAGCCATAGTTTGCAAGGAAGTTATCAAGCACTCCCTGAAGCTTTAGCTGGAAAGCGCCGTCAACCGTAAGCTTTACAGTCTGACCAGGAACTATATCCTTGGTTGTTGTTATATCAACCACCGAACCGTCAACGATAGTTACTTCCTCTGTGCCGTTCTCGCCACGCAGTTCAGTTTCCATGGCGGCTTCGATACCGCTTTTTCCCACCACGTCATCGAGGGCATAGCCTTTGAGTTTCAGTTCATCGTACTCCTCAGCATAGATAGGGCCAACTGTACCTATCTCATGGGGGAGAATATCGCCACGGACTATACGTCTTTCGGCAGCGTCAACCGCTTCCACGCCTTTCAGGAAGTTGCTCATTTCCTTCAGGTCAACAACAGTCTGAGGGTCAACGTTCTCGGCAAGCAGAAGATCGTTGTTGTATGCGAAGTCATTGTCGAGCATCTGATAGCGCATACCGGCGATAACACGTTTCTCCTGCTCAGTATACGTATCTGATATCTCATAGTCTGAGATCAGCTTATCTATGCAGTTTTCGGCAGTAGCATAGACATTCAGGTTGAGCATCTGCACAACCTCGCTGCTGTCTTCAACGGTGAAAACGTAGGGTTCAGTACGTGTGATCGGGATAGACTCCTTGAATACGATGCCGTGATCCAGCAGGGCGTTGAATATTCCCAGAAGTACGGCATTTCCCTCGGCGTTGTCCTCCGGGAAGAAAGCCTTTTGCAGAACCAGATCGCATCTTGTATCATTTGCGATGATGACGTTTCCGCTGTAGTCCACTATCTCGCCACGGGTCGCCTGTACTTCACGCTCGAAAGTCAGCGCACCCGGACCGTATTTCAGAGGTTTCTCGATAGCCTCGCTGCCGACTACCTGTACTTTCATAAGCTTTATAGCCGTCAGGACTGTCAGGAACAGCACCATACATATAACAAGTATGGATTTTATGGTATCTCCTATTGTTCTCATTGTTCACTCCTATACGCAGGAAACCGTCCCTTTGTGGAACGGTTCGTTGTTTGTTGTCAGTTTGTCGTCTTTATAGCTTCCTCGATAGTCAGATGCGCTCTGGGCATAAGGAAATGATTTATAAGTTTGACCAGAAGGTAGATGAACACCGCTGAGATAATGGTGTACACCCAGACTTTCAGAGTCACGTTATGATATATCATTTCCACATTCTCATAGTTCCAGATACCGTAGTAGAACGTGTAGTCAAGCCAGCACTGGATGTAGGCTACTACCGCCGTTACCCAGAGGTAATTGATGAATCTGCTCCGAAGGTAGATGTCAAATGCCAGGGATACTCCTACGCAGAAAACCGTAAGAAGTACTGCATTATAGCCGAAAAGTCTGCCGCAGGCTATATCTATCAGCATACCGCAGAAAGCGCCTGTGAAAGCTGCACCCATAAGGTCATTGCCGATAGCAATTGCAAGGGCAAGGGGCAGAAGCAGTACCGGTTTCAGGAAAGTACCGGAGGTCATCAGTGTGAAGCTGAATATGATAAGTACATAGTACAATATCCAGCGTGTAACGGTCTTGAAACGGAGTATTCGCCGCTCATGGGAGGTTCGTATCCGCATCAGCTCTTTCCTCCTTGCCGTTGAAATCGGTTATAACGAACACAGTGCTGAGTCTGGTGATGTCGCTGCACGGCTCTATCTCTGCACAGGCTGACAGACCGCTTGTCTCAACGCCCATTTCCTTGACAGTACCTACAGCGTAGCCTTTCGGGAAAAGACCGCTGTTACCGGAAGTAACCATCATATCGCCCTTTTTTACCTTGTTGGACAATGAAAGGTGCGAAAGCTTGGTATTGCCGTCGGCAGCGGCAAGGACAGTACCCTCGATGATACCGAAGTCGGCGTTTGTTGAAGCGCACACAACAGCCACAGAAAGGTCAGGAGAAAGTATAGTCCTTACAAGGCTTGAGTGTTCTGAAACCTCGATAGTTATACCCACCAGTCCCTCTGCTGTAGCAACAGGGCAATAGGGCTTAACGTCATCAGCATAGCCTCTGTCGATAGTAAAGGAGTGGAAGGGGTCATTTGCGGTATATCCCAGTACCTCAGCCGGCTGAGGGATAACGTAATCAGGGTGTTCGTCCTTGATGACCACAAGCTTGCGGAGCTGTTCCAGTTCTGTCTTCATCTCGTCATATCCGGCAAGCTGTTTATTCAGTTCACTTATCTGCTTTTTGAGCTGCTGATTCTCCTCGTAATAGTCGTCGGAATTTTGCAGCTTATCGCCGATGCTCTCTACCTTCATTGCCACACTGTTGGACACGAAGCGGAAAGGCTTGGTAATGGTATTGATAAAGGATACTCCCGAAAGCGAGTAGCCGCCCTTAGTCAGCGCATATATCATAATGCCCACCAGAAAGGCGATAAAAGCCGCCAGGACTTTGAACCTGGTGCTTTTCAGGAATTCACGCATTAAGCAGCCTCCTTAATAGTACTTGATGTTGTCAGTGAGAGCGTCCTGATAGTCGCTGATATTTTCGAGTATCTTACCTGTACCCTCAGCCACGCAGTCCAGGGGGTACTCAGCGATATATACCGGCATACCAGTCTCACGGTTGATAAGTCTGTCAAGGCCTTTCAGCAGAGCGCCGCCGCCGGCAAGAGTGATGCCGTGGTCGATTATATCGGCGGAAAGCTCAGGGGGAGTTTCCTCAAGTGTAGACTTGATAGCGTCGATGACCTTTGCAAGGGGTTCAACCAGCGCATCACGTATCTCAGCGGAGTTAACATTGACGTTCTTAGGCAGACCGTCCACCAGATCACGACCCTTGATCTCCATGAATTCCTCTTTCTCACTTGGGAAAGCAGAGCCGATGGTTATCTTGACATTCTCGGCAGTTCTCTCGCCGATAAGCAGGTTATACTTCTTTTTGATGTAGTTGATTATAGCAGCGTCGAACTCGTCACCGGCGCATCTTATAGAACGTGAAGCGACTATACCTCCCATAGATATAACAGCCACCTCGCTTGTACCGCCGCCGATATCAACGATCATACTTCCGGCAGGCTCGTTTGTAGGCAGACCTGCGCCGATAGCAGCTGCCATAGGTTCTTCGATGACCAGCACGTTATTAGCGCCAGCCTTCTTGCTTGCCTCACGGACAGCTCTCCTCTCAACGGCAGTAACGCCGGAGGGTATACATATTATAACATTAGCCTTGGTGAATACCGTACCTCTGAGCGCCTTGCGGATAAACTCCTGAAGCATGGTAGTAGCGATATCGAAATCGGCGATAACTCCGTCCTTCAAAGGACGTACAGCAACTATTGAGCCGGGAGTTCTTCCGATAACTTCCTTAGCTTCCATACCGACATATCTTGTCTTATCGGTACGGGTATTGACAGCCACAACTGACGGCTCTCTTATTATGATGCCTTTTCCCCTGAGATATACCAGGGTATTGGCAGTACCCAGATCTATACCAATATCTTTTGTAAACATTCTGCTGCTCCTTACAATATAACTATGATAATCTTTATTATATCACTATTGTCCCGTACAGACAATAATTTTGTCTGAGAAATTTTACCGCTGCCAGAATTTTTAAAAATACGGAAAACTTCGCAGACAAAGCCGGAAATAAACTGTCGAAAACTACGGAAACATTTTAGGTGCTGTTTTGTAGTAGATAAGGAATATAATAGCCAGCATTATTATCTGTGCCACGCTTATCCCAAGGCTGAAACCTACTGTAAGGGAGATAAGCCCGAACACAGATAAGGTTATCGGACTAAGTGTAAAGCTTTTTGAATATGCAAGTATATCAAGCATTTCTGTCCCCTGCATATACTCTGTTATTATACCGCCGATAACAACAGCGGCGGCAATAAGAAATATTAGGTATAATGCTTTCTTCATTTCTTTCTCCATTTCCAGTTATTCCCCTGACGAACCGAATCCGCCTTTGCCACGCTCGGTGTCGTCAAGGCTTTCGCTTATCTCTATTTCCGGAATAAGTACTCTTGTAGGCACAAGCTGTGCGATACGCATACCATGTTCTACAGTAAATGGCTGTTTCCCGTGATTTATAAGTGGAATAAACCATGCGCCCCTGTAATCGCTGTCAACAACGCCTACGCAGTTCGCCAGTGACACACCATGCTTTGTTGAAAGCCCTGAACGTGGGTATATCAGCATCGCCACATCATTGCAGTCAGTCTGTGCGGCAAGACCTGTAGGTATCATCTTTATCTCACCCGGCTCAAGCACCACCGGACTGTCCAGGCAGGCGCTTATATCAAGCCCTGCGCTTCCGGCGGTAGCACGCTCAGGTATAACAGCTTTTTCATCAAGCTTTTTGAACGTTATCTTCATAGTACCTCCTGCAAACCTCTGCGGTAGAGTCCTCTTGTAAGCCGTCCCTCCGGCTTTTTACCGCAGAATATCTCTCGTATCTGCTCCGGAGTTTCCCGGCGGAATATCATAATGGCAAAGTCTATCCCCTGTGCCTCACTGATATCGTCAAGGCAGTAGAGGACATCAGGGTTAAGTATCTCAACGTAGTCACCGCTGCAAGCGACGGGCATATTTCTGCCAGTGCGGTCAGTGATAGTTTTTCTGCAATTTCCGCAGCCCACCTGGTTCTTTATGGGGCAGTTGCGGGTAAGCATCAGGGGAAGCTGTCCATACATCACCGCCCCCAGGGGCATCGGACATCTGAGGGAGCGTATCTGGCTGAATTTCGCCTCGAATGATACAGCGCAGTCAGCAAGCCCCAGTCCGGCAAGACTTCCGGCGCAGTAGCTATTGAAAAGGTTCAGGGTGAAGCTGCCGTGGAGAGTCATACCCAGCCGCTTACCGATAGCGATGCAGTCATGGGTATGGCAGAAAAGCCGGGTAAATCCACGCTCTTTCAGTTCACGGAGTTTTCCGGAAACTGCGTCCTCGTCGCATATGAACCGTGGCGGCGATATTATCACCCTGTCCGCCGGGATACCTGAAAAGTCGCAGTCCATAGGCAGTATCACAAACTGTGCATACTCCAGCGCAGCAAGTGCCTGCTCCCTATTCTGACAGACTGCCCTGTAAGTGACAACGCCGCCTGGTGTGCGGTTTTCGGGCAGCACCGGGGCATAGTCAGTAATGGTATACCCGGGGGTATTCCGGGAAATTATCTCCTCCGTCAGCATATCCGCTATCTGGCGGCGCATACTGTTCAAAACGCCTGCGGGAACGAATAGTCCCTCCCCTATCTGGCAATCCACACCGCAAAAGCGCAGCACGGTGTCACCAAGCTTTGAAAGCTGCTTTTCAACAGCCTGAACATCGGTAGGGCGGTTCTGCGCCGTCTGGGGAACGTCGCCGGAAATGCTCACGGAAATATCGCCGCAGAAAGCGCTGATACTTACAGGTTCGCCCATTGCTATCCTTACGCTGAACCTTACATCGTGTACCTGCTTTTGAAAGCGGTAAAGCTCGTGTATCTTAGGAATAAGCGTCTGGGCGGCGGTAACGTCCTCTTTCTCACGAACGCCGAACATATCCTGACGCTTTCCGGTGAAATATCCGTCGGTGAAGCCGCTGCGGGAGAATATTCCCCTTAAAAGCTTCATATCCGGGAAATTTCCGTCAAGTGCCTGACGAGTCTCATGGACTGCTGAAGCAACATACTCCGGGCGCTTCATTCGTCCCTCAATTTTCAGGGAATCTGCGCCGATCGCCACAAGTTCGCTCATGCGTGGCAAAAGCGAAAGGTCTTTCAGGGAAAGTGCGGCATAGTCGGAAGTATTCCCATCTGCGGAAAATGGCAGTCTGCACGCTTGTCCGCAAGCACCACGGTTTGCAGAACGTCCGCCCATCATCGCCGACATATAGCACTGACCGGAAACGGACATACACAGTGCGCCGTGGACGAAAACCTCAGTCTCAGTGGGCAGAGCGCATATTCTTTCAAGGGTGCGGCAGTCCAGTTCTCTTGCGGGAACAACTCTTGAAAAGCCATACTCCTGCATTATCTCAGCGCCGGCAGCGGTATGCACGGACATCTGAGTTGAAGCGTGTATCACCGCATCGGGGCATACCTTTTTAATAAGGTATACACAGCCGGGATCCTGGACTATGTAGCCGTCAACGCCGATACCGGACGTGAAGCGGATAAATTCGCAGAAAGCATCTGCTTCGCCGTCGGAAATAATGGTATTAGCGGCAATATACATCTTAGCGCCGTACATATGGCAAAGTCTTGCTGCCTCACGAAGCTGGTCGTTATCGAAATTTGCGGCGCTGCTTCTTGCGGAAAACAGTTTTCCGCCCAGGTATACTGCATCAGCACCGGCACGAAGCGCAGCGGAAAGAGTCTCCGGGCTGCCGGCAGGAGCGAGTATTTCTGGTGTCCGCATTATATACTGTCTCCCAGCTTCTTGAGTTTGATGATATTTTCAAGCTGGGTGATCTTAGACTTGAGTACCTCTATTTCCTTGAGAGAAGCATCCAGTTCGATCCTGGACTTTCCTGCTTCGTCAACGTACTCCTTGGTCTGGGCACGGACGTTGTCAAGGCGCTGGTTAGCCTTATTCAGGTCATCAAGGGAACTGAGTGCGACCATGATAGCGGCGGTATATGGTGAAGAACCGCTTCCGGCGTTCATAAGTTCATTTATCCTTGCTTCAAGTGATCTTGCAAGGGCATATACATAGTTGGGTGATTCTGCGGTTTTCAGCTTATACTCCTTGCCGCAGATAATGACTTTTACTTCATTAAGCATTGGGATTATCCTTCCTTTTGTATCAGTAATATCTTTTAAGACCGATGACCTTGCCGAGTATCTCACACTGATCGAGGATTATCGGTTCCATAGTATCATTTTCCGGCTGAAGGCGGTAATGACCCTCCTCCTTGTAGAAGGTCTTTACTGTAGCGTCTTCACCGCCGATGAAAGCGACGACTATATCACCATTTTCGGCATAGGGTGTCTTTTCGACGATGACCACATCACCGTCGAGAATACCGGCATTTATCATGCTTTCGCCCCGGATAGTCAGGGCGAAAAGTTCGCTTGGGTTCTTACCGGGGGCTTCAAAGCTTACGTAGCCTGTGATGTCCTCCACGGCGGTTATAGGCTGTCCGGCAGTAACAACGCCCATTACAGGGACAGTTGCGGAAGCGCTTCCGGGCAGGCGCAGAGTGCGGTTAAGGCTGCCGGATTTTTCGAGCAGACCCTTATCCACAAGATTATTAACATATCGGAAAGCGGTTGAGGTAGAGTGGAAGCCCATAGCCTCCATTATCTCCCTGACCGTGGGAGAAACGCCGTCGCTCAGGCGGCTCTTTATGAACTCAAAAACAGCAGCTTCCTTCTCATTAAGCATTACTATCCTCCTCTGAAAGTTTAGCGAGAACCATTCGTGCTATCTTGTAAGCGTCGCCGCAGCCCAGAGTAATTACCAGGTCACCAGGCTGAGCGTTTTCGCAGATGTAATCACACACCTGCTGGAAGTTCTGATATTTTCTCTCGTCAGTCCATTCAGCGCTCTCGTCCTGAGGGAACCATACACAGCCGGGTATCTTCTCTGCCAGGTGACGAGTGAAGATGCCGTAGGTATTCTTCTCACGGCTTCCCATGATATCAGTGAGGATAGCGCAGTCAGGTATCTGGAGTACTCTTGCGAAGTCGTCCAGGAGCAGTTTTGTTCTGCTGAATGTGAAAGGCTGGAATACTGCCCATACCTTGCGGAAATTCATTTCCATAGCCGCAGTCAGGGTAGCTTCAAGCTCAGTTGGGTGGTGGGCGTAGTCGTCAACAACAGTTATACCCTTAGCCTCGCCGAACTTCTCAAATCTTCTCTTAGCGCCACGGAAATCAGCCAGACCCTTCTGGATAGCGCTGAAGTCCACTCCGCAGTATCTTGCAGCCGCAACAGCAGCCAGAGCGTTGAGAACATTGTGGATACCAGCCACATTCAGTTCGATGCTTCCCAGCTTCTCGCCCTTGTACATAGCGTCGAATGTGGTATGCAGACCGTTGTCGTGGACGATGTTTTCCGGGTAGTAGTCGCAGGAGTTATCTTTACCGAAGGTGATTATCTCCTTGCCGGAAATACCCTCCAGTGACTTCATGGAATTCGGGTCAGAACCGTTGATTATGATGCACTTGGAGGTATTCTCATTGAATTTCTTAAATGACTTGATTATATTGTCCAGAGTACCGAAGTAGTCCAGGTGGTCAGCGTCAACGTTGAGGACTACAGAGATATCCGGGTAAAGCTTAAGGAAGTGATCCTCAAATTCGCAGGACTCGCACACCAGAACATCGCTCTTTCCGGCAATACCGCTTCCGCCGATGCAGGGAAGTTTTCCGCCGATATACGCTGAAAGGTCAACTCCGGCAGTGTAGAATATCTGGGTAATCATGGAAGTAGTGGAAGTCTTGCCGTGAGTACCGGAAACGCATATCGCTCTGTCGTACCAGCTTGTGACGATACCTAAAAGGTCAGCACGCTCCAGAACCGGAACTCCGCTTGCCTTAGCAGCCATAAGTTCCGGGTTATCCGCCATGATAGCGGCAGTATGCACGATAAGGTCAGCGCCCTCGATATTCTCGGCTCTCTGACCGATAAAAACGGGGATACCCATTTTTCTTACAGCGTCAAGAGTCTCAGTCTCGTTATTGTCCGAGCCTGTGAGATAGTAGCCCTGACCGTGGAGTATCTGTGCAAGGGGATACATACCAGAACCGCCGATGCCGATGAAATGAATGTGTTTCTTACCGTTTAATATATTGATATCCATTATAATTATCACTCTCCGTTAGCATAAAAAACCGCCCTGACCCCTAAAAAGGTACAAAGGGGCATACTTATGATGATACTATTACTATTATTATACTATATTGCCGAAAATATTTCAATAGGGAAAATGAATAAAGCTGTGAAAATACTGTGAAACATTTTCCGCAGTAATGGCACGTCCGGAAAAATTCCTGAAAGCTGATATGTTTACAGGGAAATATGGCGTTTTTAGGGGGCGTTAGTTATATGCTTTAAACTAATATCACTTTAACGTAGTGTGATATAAAATATTTTTTTAATTTTTTCAAATTAATATTGCAATTTTAGGATAAATGAGTTATAATATTACCCAGGTACTATCATCAATAGCAGTGCAGTGTATATATTGGTGAAACTATAGTTCCAAGCAGGAGGTATATTATATGAACATCACAGATGTAAAAATCAGAAGGATCATGTCTGAGGGCAGACTGAGAGCAGTTGTATCAGTAACTCTTGATGATATGCTGGCAGTACATGATATTAAAGTGGTTCAGGGTGATGAAAGACTTTTTGTAGCAATGCCCAGCCGCAAGGATGAAAACGGTGTATTCCGTGATATAGTACATCCTATTTCACCCTCATCAAGAAAGCTTTTTGAGGAGACTATCCTTGACGCATATGAGAGACAGCTTGCAGTAATGGAAGCGGAGGCTGCTGAGGAAGCTGAAGAAGCTGTAACAGAATAATTTCCGAAGACAAGACATATTATCAGGACAGAACAGAATGACATTAATGAACATAATAGGTAAAGCAAGCTGACCCCCCATAAGAAAGGTCAGCTTCTTTTTATGCCGCTTGCCGCTTAGCGAGCGGCGGCGCTTATCACGGTGACGCTTGCCTTGCGGCTCGCTCACTTCGTAGAAGCAATCATTTTTCCGTCGCTCAACCGTGTTCTGCTTGGTGCAAGGTTCTCCGGTAGAACTGCAAAACAGCAGCTTTACAGTTTTTCTCAAATAGAATTTAGTACCCGTACAAATATGGTTGAGCGACGTACAAATTCACGCTTCTACCAAAGTAAGCGAGCTTTGCGAGCGTCAACGTGAGAGCGGTCAAGCTGGCTCAGCTTGCGAGCGTCAACGTGGGGGCGGTCAAGCTGGCTCAGCTTGAAACTAAGCGCCCCGGCAGAACTGCAAAACCGGAAATATACCTCTAAACTCAAATAGAATTTAGCACCCGCACAAACACGATTGAGCGACGCACAAATTCACGCTTCTACCAAAGTAAGCGAGCTTGCGAGCGTCAACGTGGGGGCGGTCAAGCTGGCTCAGCTTGCGAAAGTTCCCTTAATGGTGAGAGTGGCTGTGCCGGGCTGAATAGTCCATTCGCCTGTGTCAGCGTTCTGTGTGAAACCTGCCGCCGGAACAGTTATCTGACCCGCTGCGGATACGAATTCTCCAGTAGTCTGGTCGTAAGTGTAGTTAACAGGCGCAGTCCATGCACTGCCTTCAAATTCCACAGAACTTATGCTGATAACAGGGTCAAATACGTCACGGAATACGATGTTGTCAAGAATAGTCGCAGGTGAACTGCCTGTGTTCTGAATAACAAAAGTGTAGGTCAGTTCGCCGTTCTCCGGAACTGTTACAGGGTCAAGGGACTTGGTTATCGACAGAACCGGTGTATCTGCCGGATAGATCGTCTCCTGTGCTGTTATGGGAAGCGCCCTCTCCGTGCCGCCAATGGTCACGGTATTGGTGATAGATGCATCCTCACCCAGCGGCGCAAACTGGTTCGCTGCCGCAGCATAGATAATTACTGCACTTCCTCCGCCAGGAACACTGATCCCGGAAATTGTCAGGGGTGAAGTAGCTGTGACCGCCGGCGATGCCTGAAGAACACCGTTAACGTAGTACTTCACAGAGTTCTCCACATAACTCAGCGGAACAAGCGAAACCGCCGGGTCGCCAAAATCATAACTGCCAAGGTCGTCAGTTATCGTCAGACCAGTAAAAGGCGCAGTTCCGCTGTTGACGATGCTCACCACAAATACAGTGTCCTCACCCTGAGAATAGGTGGGCAGGAGAGCGTTCTTCTGAGCCGAAAGAACCTCGGTTATCTCACCTGTGATTATATTTGAACTGGCAACTCCGCCGCTGTAGCTGATAGTCGCCTGATTGTAGAATACTGCCATAATGTTTCCTCCTTTGCTTTGTGCGGATTTCCCTCCGCATTACATATTATGCTGTTGGAGGGAGATTTGACAATCATCAGAATATCAAATATACTATAAGAAATGATTCTTACAATAAACAAGGTGAAGAATTAAGAAATCAAATGAAAGCTTTAGTTCTTGAATTTATGAAATCAAGAAAAGAATGTTCTGTAAACTCTGACGGTCTGCACCAAGCTGAAATATTTAGAGAATGTGGACTGGATTGGGGCGATCAAAAATGTGCAAAGTCTGACAATCAGCAATATTATGTAAATGCACTTATAAGAGTTCTCGAAAGCGAAGGAAAAGTACAGCGTGATGAGATAACAAAAAAATGGCGGCTTAAATAATACAAAAGAGCTATCCGATTCGTAAATTGAATCAGATAGCTCTTTGCTTTTAAGACCGTTGCCATGATAATAGGCTGATAACGGTTTTTGGCGTGTTTACGCTCTGTTTTTCGGGGTGTTTATTATTCCCACTCCCCAGATTTCACCCAATACTAAACAAATTTGTTTAGGTAATTTGCGTTGTGGTATCTCAGTTATACATTTTGCTCTGTATAATAATGCCCACTGATGCCAAGTTATCATTTTTTTAGCGCCATGATAACCAAAACCAGCGACTTATAGGAGAATATGTGCCCGGTGGCTTGCTCCTTATTTGGTATTATAGCGCAGATTGGGGAGGTTGTCAAGAGAAATGTATTGAAAAAGCCCAAGAAATGTGTTATAATGTAAAAAAATATAGTTGGGGATAGTTATGTCAAAGACACACGATCAATTCGTATCTGAGGTTTATGCGATTAATCCGAATGTTGAAATAATTGGCACTTATACTAAGGCTTTGGATAGAGTACGCGTAAGATGCAAAGTATGCGGAAAAATATGGGAACCAAAAGCCTATTCATTAACACAGGGAAAATCCTGTCCACATTGTAGTGCAATTAAAGGTTCAAAGAACAATAAAGGAAAGACGGGCTTAAAGAATTATAATGATTTTTTACTGCAACTTCATAAAGTTCATCCCGAAATCGAAGCAGAAGGAGAATACATCAATACTCACACGAATGTTAGTTTCATCTGTAAAAGATGTGGAAATAGATGGTCAGCTAAACCGTATTCTGTCTTGCAAGGTCATGGGTGCCCACGATGCTCAAAAACAGGAACAAGTTTTATGGAACAGTTTATTAAACTCTGTTTTTGCAGTGCTTTGGGAGAAGAAGCTGTTCTTTCTCGTGATAAAGAACTCATTGGAATGGAATTGGATATAGTAATACCATCGAAAATGATAGCAATAGAACCAGGTTGCTGGAAACTACATAAAAAGTCATTTAAAAGGGATACTATAAAAAGAGAAAAATGCAGAGAAAAGGGATATCGACTAATTACTATATACGATATGTTCCCTGAAAACGTAGATGCTCCTTTTGATACAGACTGTTTTACATTTTCTGTCGATTTGAATAAAGCCGATCATGAAATAATATATAGATTAGTTTCAAACCTTTTTTCAATCTGCGAAATTAGTCATTCTTTTTCTTTGGAGGACTATCAAAACATAGAAAAAGAAGCTTATGAGCTTAGTAAATCAAAACTACATGATACATTTGTTGAAGAAATCAAAGCTATACATCCCAATATCACTATCTTGGGAAGATATGTAAATTCAAACAAACGAATTACTGTACAGTGTGATATCTGTGGCTTTGAGTGGAATGCAGTACCTGCTAATCTTCTTTCCGGTGATGGATGCAGAAAATGTGGAGCAAAATCAGCACATGAGAAAACGAAAAAACCACAAGATGAATTTGTTAGGCAAATAGCTTTAGTAAATCCTGATGTTGAGATAATCGGTGAATATACTGGTAGACATAGTCCGATTCAAACAAAATGTAAAATTTGTGGACATATATGGTCCCCAATAGCTGCAAGCTTATTACGTGGTTCAAGCCATAAAGGAAGTAAAACAATTCATAAAGAAATGAAGAACAAGAAGTAAGCCGAAGGACTCACGCAGAATCCTTCGGCTTTTTGTTTATGGGGAAATCACGGCATCACACATACACCATAGCCGCATAAACCGGCTCTCTGGCAATCAGACGATCCATGTTCTCAAGACCTCTCGCTTTTGCAAGATCACCGACTGCCACAGCTCTGAGATACTCGGTATCATTTTCGAGCATCATTCCGACCTGGCGTTCTATGGCTTCTGCTACGGAACGGTCGAGGTCGGTCAGGTAGCTGAGGATCGTGCCATCATTGACCAGCTTTTTCAGCCTTGCGGGACGGTACTCCGCCGAGTAGTGCAGGTGATACTTGATGTGGTCGGAGCTGAACGCTGTCACGCTCGGCTCGGCATCGGCTGCGTTGTGGGTGACGGTCAGAGCATCGGTGTCGAGCACCCATACGGGCTTGATCTTGCCGCCTACCTGAACCTTGTCTTTGCTTCTGATAATCATAGTTTTTCCTCCTTATTCCAGCACATTTTTTCTCTGTGCCGTGGTTACTTTTGTGTGGTTGTATTCGTCACGCAGACCGTGAGCGTCGATGACCGTCATAGCCTTTTGCAGACTGCGAGTAAGCTGTTCCTCTCTTGTGATTCGCTGGCTCTCGGCGTTCATTTTCTTTCGTGAGAAGTAGTGGGCTTCTTCCTCTTTCTTTTTGTAGGCGGAAAGCTCCTAGGAAACTGCTGCAAGCTCTGCTTTTGCTGCATCACGTTCCTGTACGGCAGTATCACGCTCATTTTTAAGCTTCTGGGTGTTCTTCTGCATAGCGATATATTTCTTTGCAGTATCACTGAGCTTGTCATAATCCTCTTTGGAGAGCATGACCTTCTTGCCGAACATAGACTCCTTGGTTTCAATGCTTTCGATCTCGCTGATCTTCACTTTCTTCTTAGAAGCCGAAGCCAATTCCTGGCGAACGCCGTCAAGCTCTGTCTCGGCTGCTTCGATCTCCTCACGGAGCTTATCAGCCTTGAATTTTGATACGCTCTTGTGCTTCTCATGAGTTCCGAGCTTTACCCATTCGATACCGTGTTCGAGCATGAGCTGTCCGATGTGCTCTTTCTCCTGTTCGAGCCACGCCATAGTAATGGTGTTGGAGATGCCCTCACCTTCAAGTCCTTGCTGCCGTAAAGCTCCTGTCAGAGAATTACGGACACGCATTCCGTTCTTTCTCTTTTCATCGCAGACCGGAACGAAATCAAGGTGCAGGTGCGGTGTGCTTTCGTCCATGTGGATCACAGCATTGAACAGTTTCAGATGGGGATTCCTCTCATCGAAGGAACGGGCATATTCTTCAAGCACTGCAGCCGCTTCTTTACACATATCGGAATCCACTCCGGTGTCATCACGGTTGCCGACCTGGAATATCGCTTCATGGAATTCTTTTTCCTGTCGGCTGTGGCGGATATGTTCCTGATAATTTGTGATCTTCCGGTCACGTCTGGTCTGCTTATTGTTATACTCCGCAAGCGCTTCATCGAACAGTTCATGATAGAGCTGTTTCAGAGAACGCTGACAGATGATTATATCATCACGGATCCTGTCCTTATTGACATTTTCGGTTATGATAGAACGGTTGTTGTGGTTGAGGTCTCCACGACCGAAACAGCCGCTCAGAGTTCTTTGTACTATACGATCACTCTCCTTATGAATATGCCGCTAATGCGGCTGAGAAAATGGATGAGCCTGCACAGCAGGCGATCGGTGCGGAGCACCGAATAATTCGGCAGAAGCCGAATTAGCTTCTGTTACTCTTGGCAAGAGTAACGCAAAGATACTTTCGACAGCCGAGCGACCGTCTATCAAAAGTATCTATTGCGCCCTGCGGGACTTTTATCGGCTGACTCAGCAGCCGAAAATGTGGGTACAATTTTACAGAAATACGCATTACATTTTTTGAAAAACACCATATCGGAAATGATATTTTTCTCCAAAAATCTCAGCTCGGATTCTGTAAAATACTCGTTCCGAGATCATAAGGATCAGAACGGCGGCTCCTCCTCGACATCGAGAGTTTCGAGCAGATATTCTATCTCCTTTTTATAGAGATAGCTCTCATAACCGTCAAGGTAGTGAATGTTGCGAGCAACAGCTTCACGAACATCAAGACCGCTTCTTTCTTCAAGAATAGAAGTCAGTGCTTTTACCTTTTCCATATCGACCATATTTCACACCCCCTTCCCGTATATTTTTCTCTACCCGTGACGATGCGTGTCGATGGTGACGGTCTTTTTGAGACCTCACAAACATCGTCACGACCGTCACACATCGTCACGCTCAATAACTTGTAGCGAGAAAGTTT
>JAGBJO010000031.1 GCA_017934425.1 Ruminococcus sp. | reverse complement strand
GCATCAAGCTTAAGCTTGATGGTATGTCTCCTGTTGAATACAGGCTCAACGCTGCATAACAAAAGCGACCAAGATTTCTCTTAGTCGCTTTGCATAAGTTTTCTTTGAAAAGTTTGTCTAACTTTTTGGGGGCAGTTCAAATTCCCTCAGCGGTTTTTATAATTTGTGTCCTGAATTATTACAGATACTCCGAAACAGATATTACGGCATTTGCACCGTCTGCGGCGGCAGTTATTACCTGACGGACTTTTTTTGTGCGAACGTCGCCTGCCGCAAAGAACCCTTTCGCAGATGTTTTGCAGTCCTCGCCTGCAATGATGTAACCGCCGCTGTCAAGGGAGACAGTCCCCTTTACTGCTTCGGTATGGGGGATAGTTCCCACAGCCACGAACACTCCTTCAGCATTGATCGCCTTTTCAGTGCCGTTTTGCTTTATCTTTATACCCGTGACATTTTCAGTACCCATTATCTCTACAGGGACAGCATCAAGTACCAGTTCGATATTCTTGCAGGCGAACGCCTTTTCCTGCAATGTCTTATTAGCTCTGAACTGGCTTCGGCGGTGTATGAGGTACACCTTTTCTGCCTGGTTGGAAAGGTACAATGCGTCTTCAAGAGCAGTATCTCCTCCGCCTATGACAGCCACGGTCTTATCTGCGAAAAAAGCACCGTCACACAGGGCGCAGTATGATACACCTCTCCCGGAAAACTCCTTTTCGCCAGCAATATCCAGAGTTTTGGGATAAGTGCCTGCGGCATATATAACAGTCCTCGTTTCGAGGAAACTTCCGTCAGCGAGCATCACTTTCCAGCCATTGTCATACCTCTGAAAGCCTACAGCTTCGCCGTCAATAAATACCGCTCCGAGAATTTCAGCGTGTTCCCGGAACTTTTCGCCCAGGGAAAAGCCGTCTGTTCCGTAATAACCGGGGTAATTATCGACTCTCTCCGTGTAGGCTATCTGTCCCGTACCCATGTATTCCTTTTCGACGACTGCAAATCTGAGCCTTGCACGGCTTGCATATATCGCCGCAGAAAGTCCTGCCATGCCGCTTCCGATAATTAAAGTATCGTACATCATTCCTGTCCTATTACAAGTTCTTCTTTCTCAGCCTTGTCGCCCTCGATATGGAAGGAATTCAGCACAGGCTCATCGTCCATAAGGGAAAGTATCAGGTAGCTTGCACTGCTGTCAAAGGCAAGACGCTTATCCTCATCGGAGGGACGTGAGGGAGAAACAGGGTGAGAATGCCAGTTACCGAGGGGAACAAGTCCCTCAGCTCTCATGTCCTTAATTGCTTTAAGCTGTTCCTTGGGGTCAAGGGTGAAATGCTCCTCAGCGTGGTCTGTATTGGTGAGGATATACACCTTTTTTATAATCTTGTCGCCTCCGTTTATTTCACCGGCGATAAGTCCGCAGGCTTCTATGGGCGCTTCACTTTTTGCGTGGGCAACTATTTTTTCGTAGTCGCTCTGACTGAGTTTTATCATAGACCAACACCGTCACATTCTGCCTGTTCATAGTCGATAAGCTTGGTAATAGTCGGGTTATCTCCGCACACCTCGCACTTGTGAGTATCGCTGGGGAGTTTTACTTTCCTGAACTGCATTTTCAGTGCATCGTAGGTAAGAAGCCAGCCTGTGAGAAGATCGCCCACACCGAGGATATACTTAACTGCCTCCATAGCCTGTAAACTTCCGATAACGCCGCCCATTGCACCTATAACTCCTGCCTGCTTGCAAGTGGGGACAGCGTCCTTCGGGGGCGGTTCTTTGAATACACAACGGTAGCAAGGTCCCTGACCAGGAACATAGGTCATGAGCTGTCCCTGAAAGCGGATTATACCGGCGTGTGAAAATGGCTTTTTCGCCATTACGCAAGCGTCGTTTATGAGGAACTTTGCCGGGAAGTTGTCCGTTCCGTCGATAATGAAATCGTAGTCCTTGATGATGTCAAGGATATTTTCGCTTGTTATGAACTCGTGATAGGTTATGACCTTAACATCTGGGTTCATAGCCTCCATAGTTTCCTTTGCGGACTCCACCTTTGGCTTGCCTACGTCCTTAGTCTGGTGGATTATCTGTCTTTGGAGGTTGGAGAGATCAACTTCGTCAGCGTCGGCAATTCCGATAGTACCGACACCAGCCGCCGCAAGATACATTGCTGCCGGTGCGCCCAGACCGCCTGCACCGATGATAAGCACCTTTGCACTGAGCAGCTTTTTCTGTCCCTTAGCGCCGACTTCTTTGAGTATGATATGGCGTGAATAGCGCTCTATCTGTTCATTGGTAAAAGCCATTACTGACCGCCTCCCATAAAGTAAAGAAATTCGATGTTATCCCCCTCGTTAATGACAGTTGCTTCAAACTGACCGTTTTCGATAAATTCGTCATTTACCGTAACTGTAACGTAATCTGGTGTTTCAACTTTTTCGTCTATGATAAGCTGAGCAATGGTAAGTCCGTCCTGGACTTCCTTTTTTACTCCTGCAACTGTTATCTTCATTGTTACCTCTCCTTACAATACTGAATTGATAAGCTGTGTTATTTCATCTTTTTTTGCTGCACCTCTGATGCGTGAAACTTCTTCTCCATTATTGAAAAGAACCAGAGTCGGCGCAGCCTGTATGGAATATTTCTCCACAAGTGCCTTTTCAAAGTTGGTGTTCACCTTGACTATCTTAGCTTTACTGTTGTATTCAGTTTCAAGCTGACTGAGGACAGGTGACATCCTTTTGCACGGGATACAGCTATCCGAATAGAAATCCACCAGTACAGGCACTTCCGAATCAATTACCTCCGCATTGAATTCTGCTTCGCCTATTCTTGCAGGCATATCAGTCACCTACTTTCTGAACGATAAGCTGATATGTACCGTCGCCGTTTTCGGTGAGGCTGAGTACCTTGTGACCCTCCTCTTTTATGCTTCTGGGAACGTTCTGAACGGGTTCACCGCCGTTAAGCCGGATAGAGAGTATATCACCGTCATCGAGTTCCTCAAGGGCTATCTTTGCCTTAACAAATGTTACCGGGCAAACAACGTCTGTTATATCCACACTGTCAGTAATATTGAAATCTGCCATAATTATCCTCCTTACAGGCTTTCTGCCGCCTGCCTGAAATCTTCGGTAAGATCGTCGATATCCTCTATACCAACGCTTATTCTTATAGTATCATCATACACCCCTGCACTTGCCCTTTGCTGCTGAGTGCAATGGGTGTATATGGTGCTTGCAGGGTGAATCACAAGGGTTTTAACATCTCCGATATTTGTTGCTATCAGAGCATATTTCAGCGCATTTATAAGTTTGAACGCTCTTTCCTTGCTGCCTGCACGAACAGTAAGTATTGCACCGCCCTTTCCGCCGAAGTACTTCTGAGCAACGCTGAAGTAAGGCGATGAGGGGAGCGCAGGGAAGTTCACCTCAATACCGCTTAGCGTATCAAGAAACTGCGCCAGCTTCAAAGCATTTTCACAGCTTCTTTCCATGCGAAGTCCGAGAGTATTAAGCCCGATAAGGTTCATGTAGGCGTTGAAAGGCGAAAGACAGCCTCCCGTATTTCGCCACACATCATTTCTCAGCCTGAGCAGCAGCGCAAATTTACCGAAATTTGAGTATTCCCTGAAAACCGGATACTTCTCCCTGTCCCAATTGAACGAACCGCCGTCCACGATCACACCGCTGATGGAATTTCCGCCGCCGTTTATGTACTTAGACGATGAATGGATCACCACATCTGCACCGTGTTTAAGGGGCTGTATCAGATAAGGAGTAGCAGTTGTGCTGTCTGCGATCAGCGGTATATGCAGTTGTCTGCAAACCTCTGAAACCCTTTCCAGATCCACAACGTTCAGCTTGGGATTTCCGATAAGTTCGGTGAATACTGCCTTTGTCCGGGTACTTGCTTTTTCCCTCACTGACTCCGCTGTAACTGTGTCCACAAAACACACCGTGATACCAAAAGCATTGAGGTCATACAAAAGGTCGAGTGTTCCTCCGAAAAGCCCTGCACCTGCGATTATTTCATCTCCTGACTGCAATATGCTCAGAAACAGCGCCGTTATCGCTGACATTCCTGACGAACAGGCTACTGCACCTATACCGCCTTCCAGCGATGCGATCTGTTTCTCGAAAGCGTCAACGGTGGGATTGCCTACTCGTGAGTAGGAGAACCCTGCTGCTTTGTTGTTGAATACCTTTTCAAGATGTTCTGCCGAATCATAAGCGAAAGCGCTTACCTGATATATTGGTGGCTGAGTTGCTCCGTGATCTTCTTTTGTGGGTTTTACAGTGTGCAGCAAAGATGTATTGAATTTCATTTGTATCACCTCACTGTTTTTAGGCAACACCGCAGCGCCGGACGGTGCTTTTGCGATGTTGCCTTTAAGCAGATATTATTATGCAAGGGTACGGATACCCTGAACCAGTCTGTCAATATCCTCAAAGGAATTGTACAGTGCAAGAGTAGGTCTTACTGTTCCCTCCAGTCCGAAATGACGGAGTATGGGCTGAGCGCAGTGATGACCTGTGCGGACTGCTATGCCAAGTTCATTAAGACGCTGACCGACAGTCTCGTTATCCACATTATCAAGCACGAATGAAAGTACGCTTGCTTTATTTGTGGCAGTACCGATAAGGTGGAGACCGTTTATCTTCCGCATCTCCTTCATTGCGTATACCAGAAGTTCATGTTCATGGCGGTTTACCTCTGCCATGCCGATAGAATTGAGATATTCCAGAGCCGCACCAAGTCCTACCGCATCGGCAATACTACCCGTACCGGCTTCAAATTTATTCGGAGCGGGATTGTAAATAGTACGCTCGAAAGTAACGTCCTTTATCATATTTCCGCCGCCGTGATAGGGTCTTGCAGCTTCAAGTACATCTGACTTTCCGTAGACTGCGCCGATACCTGTTGGAGCGAATATTTTATGACCTGAGAATACGAAGAAATCCGTATCGAGAGCCGAAACATTTATGGGGATATGTGCGATCGACTGCGCTCCGTCAATGAGTATGCGAACACCGTGAGCGTGGGCGATAGCCACAAGTTCCTCCACAGGTGTAACAGTGCCGAGAGCATTTGAAACATGGGTTGCGGAAACGAATTTAGTCCGCCGGGTGAACAGCTTTTCATATTCGGAGATAATAAGCTGACCAGTCTTGTCAACGGGAACTACCTTTATTACTGCACCTGTTTCCTCGCAGATAAGCTGCCAGGGAACTATATTTGCATGATGCTCCAGCATTGTGAGGATTATCTCATCACCGGGCTGAAGAAGCGGTTTTACATAGGCATTTGCAACCAGATTTATGGCTTCCGTCGTACCTCTTACGAACACGATATTGTCCTTTGAGGGAGCGCCGATAAAGTCAGCGGTTATCTGACGTGCATTTTCGTATGCGTCGGTGGAACGTGCCGCAAGTTCGTGAGCGCCTCTGTGAACGTTTGAATTTTCGTGAGTATAGTAGTAGCTGAGCCGGTCGATGACCTGCTGAGGACGCTGAGTTGTAGCGCCGTTGTCAAGCCATACAAGGTCGTAGCCGTTAATTTTCTCACTGAGTATGGGGAAATCCTTCCGAATCTGAGCAAGTGACTTTGTGCCGATGATGATGCCGCTGTTTGACTGGGCAGGGGAGTGGCTGTAATTTGCCGGCTGCTGAGTTTCCCTTGGAGCGAAGAAGTCAGCCTGCCCCTGAGAAAGTACTACCGGTGAATATCCGCCAGCCGGCGCAGTATTCTCAGGTGCAGAGTAAGCATCATACTGGGAAGTGCCGCTGTTATATTCGCTGGCTATCTGCTCAAACTCTGACACGCTGCCATATCTGCTGAAGGAAGCCGCTTTTTCGGCAGCGTCACTTATAACTGAGGTATCGCCCGTGCTGACCCATGCATCTATACCCTTTGCACAGCGCTTAGGGTCGAAGTCGGGGAAAAGTGAATTTGCAAGATTTTCAAGCTCGAATTCAGAGGGTATGCCGTAATTAGTCGTAGTCATAGTATTCACCTACCTCGACATCCTCAAGAACTGCGATAGCGTCGTCTGAGAGAATAGCTGCCGAGCAGTAGAGTGAAAGCAGATAAGAAGCAACGCCCTTATCGTCGATACCTCTGAAACGAACAGAAAGACCTCTTGACTGTTCATTTTTCAGATTGCGCTGGAACAGACCGATAACGCCTCTCTTAGCCTCACCTGTGCGAACAAGGAGGATATTTGTCTTGCCGCTCTTGCTTTTAGGATTTTTCAGACCATCTACCAGAAGTTTGTCTGTAGGTATAATAGGTATTCCACGCCAGCAAATGAAAGTACCGCCAGCGATGTTAGCAGTTACGGGCGGAACACCTCTCTTTGTGCATTCTCTCTCAAATGCAGCGATAGCTCTGGGGTGTGCCAGGAAGAACGAAGGCTCTTTCCATACCTTAGTGATAAGTTCGTCCAGATCATCGGGAGTAGGAGCGCCGTTTCTGGTCTGGATACGCTGAGAATCGGGAACATTTTTCAACAGACCGTAGTCATCATTGTTGATAAGCTGGCTCTCCTGACGCTCACGAAGACTTTCGATAGCAAGGTCAAGCTGTTCCTTTACCTGGTCATAGGGTGAACCGTAAACATCTGCAACGGCTGTATTAACGTTGATGATGGTTGAGATAGAAGCAAGCTGATACTCTCTTGGTTCTTCCTCATATTCAACATAGCCCTGGGGGATAATGTCGGACTTCTTCTCCACGCTGCAAAGTACATCAAGGGGAGTCTCGCCCTCTTTTACCCTGTTAACTCTGTAGATACCTGAGTCAAGTCCCTTGAATTCGAGGAGTTTTGTTATCCACTTGGGAGTGATAGCACCGTACTGTGGTCTTGTCTTGTTTACGTCTGCAAGATTATACGCAGCTCTTTTTCCGAGTGCAACAATTGTGTCGGTTTTTGTTTCCTTAGACATAATGTCCGCCTCCATTTATAGTATTATTATGAAAGGGAATGATAATTTCCCTGACGATAATCAGTATATCGGGAAGTCCTTGTCAACTTCCCTTGCCCACGCATTTGTACCGCCTTTAAGGGTGTAAAGTTTTCCTGTATATCCTGCCTCACGCATAGTGTTGACCGCAAGTATACTTCGCTTTCCCTCTTTGCATACAAACACTGTATCAATGCTGCTGTCAAGTTCCTTTTGTCGTCTCTCAAGCTGTCCTATGGGGATAACTTTAGCCTCCGGGAATTTAGCGATAGCCCTTTCATGCGGTTCACGAACGTCGATGATAGTAACTTTCTCGCCATCATCAAGCCGTCTTTTCAGTTCCTTTGGCTCAATTCCCTCCACATCTGCTTCCTCCTCACGCTGCTGCATGATACCGCAGAAGTCCTCATAATCAAAGTCCTCTATTTCGGTGATAGTCCTTTTTGCACCGCATAAAGGACAACTGTCATTCTTATGTATTTTCAGCTCTCTCCATTTGAGATTCCATGCATCAAAGGAGACAACTCTGCCAATGAGATTCTTTCCTCCGCCGACTATCAGCTTTATTACCTCATTAGCCTGCAAAGTACCGATAACACCGGGAAGAACTCCCACTACACCGCCCATTGCACAAGAGGGAACAAGTCCAGCCGGCGGCGGTGCAGGGTACATACATCTGAAGCACGGACCGTACTGTGCATAGTAGACGGATACCTGTCCCTCAAACTGGTACATTGCGCCGAAAACATCGGGCTTATTCAGCAGGGCGCAGGCATCGTTCACAAGATAGCGTGTAGGATAGTTGTCTGAGGCATCGGCAACAACGTCATATTCGGATATTATTTCCTCTGCATTATCTGCTGTAAGGCGGTAGTTGTATGTCTCCACCTTTACATTGGGATTTATCTGACGTATGCTGTCCTTTGCGGAAGCGACCTTTGGTCTGCCGATATCCCGTGTGCCATGCATCACCTGGCGCTGTAGGTTAGATTCCTCAACCTCGTCGTCGTCGATTATACCGATAGTTCCCACACCGGCAGCTGCAAGATATTGGGCAAGTGGAGTTCCCAGACCGCCTGCACCGACTATGAGAACCTTTGCCGCTTTGAGCCTTTTCTGCCCCTTTACACCTATCTCCTGCAAAAGAAGATGGCGGCTATAGCGGCTTATCTCGTCATTGGTGAGTTTATCGCCCTTTCTGTCTCCAAGAACACTTGGTATACCTGAACCGCCAGCGATGGCAGGGATAAGTATGACCTCATCGCCATCATTCAGCGCTGTATCAAAGTCATTAAGGTCACGGATATTCTCATCGTTCACAAACACATTTATGAAAGCCCGGAGCTGACCGTTTTCGTCGAACAGAGCTTTTTTTGTCTCAGGATATTCCTCAGAAAGGAGTGTGAGGATTTCACGAACTGTATTTCCCTCAAGTTCCACCTCGGACTTATGCTCTGTAAAAAGTCTGAGCGTTGTTGGTATCACTACTGTTACTGTCATATTGTTCTCCTTATCTATTATATAGACAAAACCATAGAAAAGTGTCCTCCGTACAAGGCAGGAAAATGCCTTTCGGACAGCTTGTAATTACCTCACTCGGCTTAACTGACGGAATTATTATCATATTTAGTTGCCGAAGTAATAATGCTTGTCTATTTGCATACTATGTATATCTACTTACTATATTATAATGCGGTAAAGTAAAAAAATCAATACTTTGATGGGTATATTTTATATATATTATTGTGAGTATGAGTTATAGATATATCCTATAACATGATCTTAGCGCTGGTTGTGAAGATATATCGTAACCGCCTAATAACATACCACCCATAAATGAAAGATCCCCGAACTTCGGTTCGGGGATCACTCATATTGCTTTACAGATTTTCTGCACAGATTCGTTCCAGGGCAGGAGATCTTCCAGAATATCCGGATTTGTCAGGAACGTCATGCTCGGCAGTACAGTGAGAAGCAGTTCAAAATATTTGAAAACATCAAGTCCGTTTGCCTTGGCAGTTTCTACGATACTGTAGATATCAGCATTCGCTTTAGCGCCTTTAGACGTATCACTGAACAGCCAGTTTTTTATGCCGACCGTAAAAGGTCTAATTGCATTTTCGGCGGCATTGTTTGAGATCGCACAGTCACCGTCATTGAGGTAGTTTCCGAGAAATTCTCGTCTCTTGAAAGCATACTCAAATGCCTTTCCAAGCTGCGTTTTCGGAAGAACTGTCGGTGCGCTTTTTTCTGCCCATGACCAGAAAGCCTCAAACACTGGCTTCTCCTGTGTCAGACGCTTATCGTATCTTTCTTCACTTGTCAGGCTGTCAAGTTCCGCTTCTATTGAAAACAGCTTGTCACAGAACAGCAAAAAATCCGCCCCGACGGATCGGGACGGATAATTCTCTTGATAAAGACCAGACAAGTATCAAAAAAATATTTGCAAGGTCTGAAAAGTGCCGAAAATACGGTGAATTGAGATAAGTCTGATTATCTCTTTGAGAACTGAGGAGCACGACGAGCGGCCTTGAGACCGTACTTCTTTCTCTCCTTCATTCTGGGGTCACGAG
>JAGBJO010000030.1 GCA_017934425.1 Ruminococcus sp. | reverse complement strand
GACTTCATGATCCAGGGCGGCGACCCCAACGGCGACGGCACTGGCGGCGAGTCTACATGGGGCGGCGAGTTCGACGGCGGTACTGACCCCCACGCTATCCACGCAGCCGGCGCTATTGCTTACGCTAACTCCGGTTCTACCGCTACAGACGGCAGCCAGTTCTACATCGTTACCGGCGAGAAGTATACCGATGCGCAGTTCGATGACCTGGAGAAGTACGGCTACAGACTTTCCGACAACGCAAAGGAAGTCTACAGAACTCAGGGCGGTACTCCTTTCCTGGACGGCAGCTATACCGTCTTTGGTCAGGTCTTTGACGGTCTGGATATCGTTTTCCGCATCTCTGAGGTGGAGACAGGTGACAACGATAAGCCCGCTGAGCCTGTTACTATCGAGAGCGTTACTATCGGCGAGTATGACGGCAGAGACGTTCGCTGGTATATGAGCGACTACGGCGACACTTCCAGCAACGCTGAGGAGTCTGATGCTGAGACTGAGACTGAGGCTGAAACTGAAGCAGCTGAAAGCGAGACTGAAGCTGCTGAAACTGAAGCTGCGGAAGAGTCCGCTGAATAATGCTTCTGAATACCTGAAACCCCGCCTGCACGCAATGTGCAGGACAACACCAACAAAAGTATCAGGAGCAGAAAGATATTTTTCCTGATCGAAATGAAGGAGAGAATTCATTTTGGAGAAATTTGTAGTTAAGGGAGGTCACCGGCTTACCGGTGAGGTTGTTATCAGCGGAGCAAAAAATGCAGCAGTGGCTATTCTGCCGGCTGTCATTCTTGCTGATACTCCCTGTGTTATAGAGAATGTCCCTTCGATCAGCGATGTTACCATAAGCCTGCGTATCCTGGAGGAAATGGGCGCTGTCGTTACTCAGGTTGGCAAGGACGCTTACCGTATAGATCCTACTACTATTGACAAGTTCTGTGTTCCCTATGAGACTGCAAGGAAGATGCGTGCTTCGTATTACTTCCTGGGCGCTCTGCTGGGAAAATTCCATAAGGCGAGAGTCTCGATGCCCGGCGGATGTCCTCTGGGCGACAGACCTATCGACCAGCATCTGAAGGCATTTACAATACTCGGTGCTAATTACGTCATCGACAAGGGCGTTATTGATATCAAGGCTGATAAGCTTACCGGCGGTCAGATCTTCTTTGATATGGTAACTGTTGGCGCTACTATGAACGCTATGCTCGCCGCTGTAAAGGCTGAGGGTCTGACTGTCATTGAGAATGCTGCTAAAGAGCCCCATATCGTTGATCTGGCTAACTTCCTCAATTCTATGGGCGCTAACATCATGGGCGCTGGTACTGACGTTATCAAGATCAGAGGCGTTGAGCATCTGATAGGTACTACCTATTCTGTTATCCCCGATCAGATCGAAGCCGGTACTTTCATGGTTGCTATTGCCGCTACAAAGGGCGATGCTATCATCAAGAACATCATTCCCAAGCATCTGGAGTCGATCACCAAGAAGCTTGAGAAGATCGGCGTAAGCATCGAGCAGTACGACGACAGCATGAGGGTATGGGTAGAGAACCCACTGGTCAAGACCAATGTCAAGACTGCTCCTCACCCTGGTTTCCCTACTGATATGCAGTCACAGATCGCTACTCTGCTTACCCTTGCACAGGGTACAAGCATCATTACCGAGAATATCTGGGATCAGCGTTTCGCTTATGTGGACGAGCTTCGCAGAATGGGCGCTGATATCACCGTCAATGGCAAGGTCGCTCTCATTGAGGGCACTGGAAAGCTGGTTGGCGCTCCGGTAAAGGCTTGCGACCTGAGAGCAGGTGCGGCACTTATCATTGCCGGACTTGCTGCAACAGGCGTTACTGAAATCGAAGATATACATCATATCGAGCGTGGTTACGATTGTATGGAGGGTAAACTCCGTGCGCTGGGCGCTGATATTGAGAAGGTAGAGTTCCCCGATAAGGAGGACTCAAAAAAAAAAGACGGTGACGGAGCAGAGGGATGAACCTCCGCAGCGTGCGCAGTCTGCATGAACAAGTAACCGAAGGCACTTCCTTGTGAAGTGCCTTTTTGTGTACTGAACCTACGCATAGGAGACAGCATGACAAGAAGAAAAGAATTAAAAGTATATTCGGCGGACATGGATTATTAGTAACGGCAACAGTGTTTAGGCAACACCGCACAAAGCCGTCAGGCGCTCTTTGTGCGGTGTTGCCTTTAAAAGTAAACGCTGCTATCAGAGATTATTAGCCACGGCAACAGCATTTACTTTTATACAATGGAAAACTACCGGTTTCCGAAGAAAGCCATGCGCCGGAATAATTTCCGGCGACAGGCTGGTAAGGATTTGTCCTTTCTTGGGCTACAGAAAGACTTGCCGGGAAAAATCGGCAAAGGAGGGGAAAAAGGGGGTTCAGGAAAGGGGAGTCCAGAGGGGAAAACCTAAGGGGGAAAAGGGGGAGGGAATGCCGATTTTTGTCGGGTTTAATTAGTC
>JAGBJO010000003.1 GCA_017934425.1 Ruminococcus sp. | reverse complement strand
GTCAGATTTTTCGGCAGATTGTGCATAAATTTCGCAGGCATACTGACGTATGTCAAGAAATTTGTGTGCAAGATGCCGGAAAATATGCAAGCAGATGTGCCACAAAGCCGTCAGGCGGTCTTTGTGCGGTGTTGCCTTAAATATTCTATCTAACAGGAGGTTTCCGATCATGGAAAACAAAAGGTTCATATATGCCGATAATGCGGCTACTACTGCCGTTTCTGAGGAAGTACTGAGCGCTATGCTTCCCCATTTCCGCACCGCTTTCGGCAACGCTTCAAGTATATACAAGCTGGGACGTGACGCTCAGAAAGCCGTTGAGACTGCCAGAGAAAAAGTTGCCGCTGCCCTGGGTGCTGAGCCGAGGGAGATTTTCTTCACAAGCTGCGGTTCTGAGTCCGACAACTGGGCTATCAAGGGTACTGCCGAGCTTATGGCGAAAAAGGGCAAGAAGCACATAATCACCTCAGTTTTCGAGCATCATGCTGTTCTCCATACCTGCGAATACCTGGAGAAAAAGGGCTTTGAGGTAACATATATCCCCGTAAGCGACAAGGGACTTATCGACCCGGAGGACGTAAGAAAGGCTATCCGTGAGGATACCGCCCTCGTTACCATTATGTACGCAAACAACGAGATAGGAACTATCCAGCCTATCGAGGAAATTGCCGCTATATGCAAGGAGAAGAAGGTAATTTTCCACACTGACGCTGTTCAGGCTGTAGGTCACGTTGATATCGACGTTCACAAGCAGGGGATAGATATGCTTTCCCTGTCCGGTCATAAGATACACGCTCAGAAAGGCATTGGCGCTCTGTATATCCGCAAGGGTCTGACTCTGCCGAACCTTATCCACGGCGGCGGTCAGGAGAGGGGAAAGCGTGCCGGCACTGAAAATGTTCCTGCTATTGTGGGACTTGGCGTAGCTATCGAGGCTGCTACAAGGAATATTGCCGAAAAGAACGCTGTTATCCTCCCCAGAAGAAACAGGCTTATCGACGAGATACTGAAACTGCCCTATACCCGTCTTAACGGCGACAGGGACAAGCGTCTCCCCGGAAATCTGAACATCTCCTTCGAGGGCATCGAGGGCGAATCCCTCCTTCTGATGCTGGATATGTACGGTATCTGCGGTTCTTCCGGTTCTGCCTGCACTTCCGGTTCACTTGACCCCTCCCACGTTCTGCTTTCCATTGGTCTGAAACATGAGATAGCCCACGGTTCTCTGCGTCTGTCCATTGAGGAGGACGTTACCGACGAGGACGTTGACTACATTATCGAGGTAATTCCCAAAGTCGTTGAGAGACTGCGCTCAATGTCGCCGGTATGGGAAAAGATGATGAAGGGCGAATCATACCAGTAATGTATTTAATGCGTAATTGATTAGTTTTGACGAGTTTTCAAATTCCTGAGATTTTGTTAAAAGGAGTAAGTTTATTATGATGTACAGTGAAAAAGTAATGGATCATTTTGCAAATCCCCGCAACGTAGGCGAGATCGAGGACGCTGACGGCGTAGGCGAGATCGGCAACGCAAAGTGCGGCGATATCATGAAGATGTACCTGAAGATCGACGACGGTATCATCACAGACGCTAAGTTCAAGACTTTCGGCTGCGGTGCGGCAGTTGCTACTTCCTCAATGGCTACAGAGCTTATCAAGGGCAAGTCCATTGATGATGCGCTCAAGCTTACAAATGCGGCAGTTGTTGAGGCGCTGGACGGTCTTCCGGCAGTAAAGATACACTGTTCTGTGCTTGCAGAACAGGCAGTACGCTCAGCCCTTTCCGACTACTATACCCGTCAGGGCATCGACCCCCTGCCTATCGTAGGCGAGATCAAAGAACCAGAAGAATGATTACGTTAATGCGTAATGCGTAATGCGTAATTGCGCTCAACTGTTTCTGTAGCGGAAGTTTATCGCCGCCATTCATACAAAACAAAACCGTCCGGTTAAGTACATTTGTACAATAACCGGACGGTACATTTTTTAAATTAGTCGCCGCAAGGCGACAACATCAATTACGCATTACGCATTACGAATTACGCATTATGAATTAAAAATCAGCCTTTCAGTCCTGATTTCTCCATAAGTTCATTCAAATATTTCTTGTCTTCCTTGATGACTTTCCCGCTGTATACAAAAAGCAGAATAAACGGAACGGCTAATACTGCAAATGCTATCATAAGGGTTATAGGCTCATCAAGGTCACCGTCAAGGTAGTAGAAGGACGTGTCTTTCGGGTCGTAGTGTACCGCTATCTCCTCTTTTTTGGCGTAATATGCGGAATCAATAGATAGCACGCTGTCCGGGAAAACGCCGTCGGACTCAATTACCAGATCTGCCCAACCTCTGTCAGCTTTACGAGGATTGCTACTGGGTATTATCTTTGCATTAGTCACAACGCCGACTACCGTATTTTTACAGCGTACTGCCTTATTCACCAGGTCATACGCTCCATACAGGCTAATCGCACACGTTACCATCACCAATAACAGTGCCACAAATCTCGCACCCTTTTTGACCTTGATATTTTTCTTTTTTGTACTTATCTCCTCTTGAAGTTTCTGTCGAGCTTTCCTTTGAGCTTTGTGTTTCATGATTATCTCCCTATATCAATAACTATTCTCAGTCCGCTATTGCTGTTTCCAGCGCTATCTTCATCATGTCAAGGAACGTGGACTGGCGTTCCTCGGCACTGGTGGAAAGTCCTTTCAATGGGCAGTCGGACACGGTGAGTATGCACAGGGCATTTTTCCCGGCTCTTGCTGCGTTCATATAAAGTGCGGCAGCTTCCATTTCAATGCCCAGAACCCCCATTTTCTGCCAGTCAGCAAGACTGTTCGCATCGTCGTAGAAAGTGTCGCTGGACAGGATATTTCCCACATGGTAGCGGCTTCCGTTAGCTTTGGCAGCCTCTACAGCTTTCGAGAGAAGCGCCCAGGAAGCGGTGGGAGCGTACTTTCCCGGCAGGCGGTACTGGTCGCCGTAAGCGGAATTAGTGCTTGTACTCATGGCGATGATAACGTCACGAAGCTGCACATTATCGGCAATAGCCCCGGCAGTACCCACACGGATAATGTTTTCAACATCGTACTCATTGAAAAGTTCATAGCTGTAGATGCCTATGGACGGCATACCCATACCGCTGCCCTGAACGGACACGGGAACGCCCTTGTAAGTGCCGGTAAATCCCAGCATACCTCTTACTTCGTTGTAGCAAACCGGGTCGGTGAGGAAGTTCTCAGCGATGAACTTAGCCCTCAGCGGATCACCCGGCATCAGGACAGTTTTTGCGATGTCGCCTTTTTTGGCGCTGTTATGCGGTGTTGACATACTTTTTACCTCCCTATTTTAATAATGCGTAATGCGTAATTCGTAATGCGTAATTGTCGGGTATTGCGAGGCTTTCTGCTGCGGCAGGTCTTGCAAATTCAGCGCATTTTTAATGCATAATGAATGTGTTCGCTTACGCTCACGGATTTTAAAATACATCGCCGCAAGGCGATACCATTAATTACGCATTACGCATTACGAATTACGAATTAATTTATCGGTGCAGTAGTTTCTTGAATGTGGCAAGCAGGGACTTGTAGTTGTCCGCAAGTACCACACAGCACAGCACGAACAGCCAGAATCCCCACAGCTTCGGCGCTGCCAGAAGAAGCCAGCACATAACGAAAAGGATTCCCGTATTCATAAGACTGCGCCTTGCATTGAACTTGAACGGTACATAATACCTTGCGTCGATGATTCTCGCCCAGAAACATACATAGTAACTCAGGAACGTTGCAATTGATGCGCCCTGTATGCCCCACTCAGGTATCAGGCATATGTTCAGGACTATATTCACCACGCACGCAATCAGGCTCGTCCAGAATGAATTTACCGTATGCTTTGTGGCGGTGTAGATGCTTCCAAGGAACTGGTTCAGGCAGGTAAAAAGTACCGCTATTACCAGTATCGGCGTATACTTGTATACATCCGCATACGCCTCAAATGTGCCGGAATACGCCATAAATGAACTGATAGGCTTTACCAGCAGGATAAGTCCGGCGGAGGCTATGAACAGTATTGACTCATATGCGCCGTAGACCTTTTCGTAGAAATCGCTTCTGTCGGCGGACTCGTTCTCAGTTATGGCGGACATATTCCACGCCTGGAAGAATATGGTCGATACCATAGATATCAGGTTCGGGATACGGTTTGCTACGCCGTAGATACCGGCGGCTGATGCGCCCAGTTCCACTCTGTCGCTATGCATACAGCGTATGAAAAGGCGGTCGGAAAGTCCTGTGATGGTCCACATTACTATCGCCGGCACAAGGGGCAGGGAGAACTTCATCATCTTCCTTGCAAGCTTACTGCTATATGCATCTGCGCTTACAAAATTATGCAGCTTAGCCACGATGAACAGGAATATCGCAGAACAGCTGTCGGAGAGTATTACCGAAAGCATGAAGCCCTTGACACCCATGTGGAAGTGGGCGATCAATATAATGTTGAATATAAACAAGGTAAGTGTGGCAAGGATACCGTCCAGGGAGAACAGCTTTACCATATCCCTCGCTCTTATGAACTGGGCGCAAAGCGAACGCATGGCTGAACATATTGTATAAACGATAAGGAGGACGGTATACCCTGACATGAAGTCAAGGAAGGGAACGAAGTGCAGGAATGGCACTATTACTACCATTGCCCCCAGACCTTTCAGGGTAAGGCTTCCGGCAGTTGTGAATATTTCTTTCTTGTCGTACCTCTCGTCCAGACCGAAGCGGATAATGGCTTCCGTCAGGGAAAAGGTGAATATAGGCAAAAGGAAAAGGGCAACGGTCTCAAGCAGGTCTTTTGTGTTCATATCTGCCGGACTGATATACTTGGTATACAGTCTGGTAAGCAGGAAGACCAGTATCTTAGATCCGAAGCTGCCCACGGCGAATACAGCGGTATTCAATGCCAGCTTTTTGTACTTGTTCATTAAAGTGACCTCCAAGTTTGTTCGTACACACATCTTTTTACCATTATAACACACCTTTTCGCAAATATCAAGAGCAATTCTTTTTAATGCGTAATTCGTAATGCGTAATGCGTAATTGCGCCCCAATAATTCCGGAACGGAAGTTTACCGCCGCAAATCATAATAAAAAAATCCGGCTGCCGTACAATGTACCACAGCCGGACATTTTAAATACATCGCCGCAAGGCGACACCATAATTACGCATTACGCATTACGAATTACGCATTGCATAAAATTATTTAGCAAGTTTTTCACGGAGTTCAACAAAGTCAAATACGTTAACTCTGCCGTCGCCGTTTATGTCAGCACGCTCGCCTTCTTCTGCGGTAAGCGGCTGGCTGCCGAGCAGATGCTTGCTGAGTGCCACAAGGTCGGATACATTAACACTTCCGTCGCCGTTAACATCGCCGGTCACTTTCTCAGGTTCAGTGGTTATCTCCTCGCCTTTCTGTGCAAATACAGTGTAGTTCACGCACATATATGTCTGACCGTTTCCGCCCAGAGTTACCTTTTCGCCTGCCGCAACGTCCTTCTTGTATACATTGAAAGTAACGTCATTGCTGGAGGTGAACTGTCCTTCCTGGCGTACAAAATCGCCAAGCCATGCGGGTTCAGCTTCAACACGGCTGTCAAATCCGACATAAAGCGACATATTATCGCCGGCGGTGAATGTTACTGCATCGCCGGTAACGCCCTTTGCGTCGCAGGAGGTAAGGAGTATCTCTGCGCCCTCAAGTTCGGGGATAATTGATGCGATAGTGAAGTCACGGTCGCCGAAGAACTTTGAGCCTACCTGTGCATCATAGCCGATATTCCAGGAATTGGGGTTTGCGCTGTCGTCCACGAATACCTCAGCGAACAGCTTTCCGGTCATGGGGATAGCGTCCTTGCCGAAAATGAAGCTGTCGGCGTTCATAAGGTAACCCTCGCCGCCGGTGAACTTGATGTACAGGTTATGAGTTCCGCTTATCTTCGGGATATTGAAGGATATGGTCTGATAGTCGGTGAATCCGGAAGTTCCGGCAAATGCGGCTGTAGCCACGGGAGTTCCTGCAACGCTGTCAAGGTAAAGTTCCATAGTACAGGGGTTTCCGGAGATAACGCCTGTGAATGACTTAGCGCCGTCGCCAAAGTCCACCTTGCGGTACATTGCCCAGCTTCCGTTGGTGATATAGCCGATATTCTGACCGCCGGACGCTAAGTCCTCTGTGCGGACGTTCTCGTTCTGTGCATAGCTTTCAGCTTCGATAGTCTCGAAAGCGGAAACAGGGTCGATAGGTGTCACATTTCCGGTAGGGGAGAGTGTAACAACGCCCTGAGGGAATGAATCAACGGTAAGGTCGTTGATGTAGTACTCGATATTCATGTAGCCCTGACCGCAGTAGTCGCCCTTATAGTCGGTGGGATCGGAGGGATCAAGACCTCTTGCAAGCTCCCATTCGTCGTCCATGCCGTCGTTATCAGCATCAACGATCTCCTTCTTAGTAACAGCGGCAGGGTAGGAGTAAGTAACGCCGCACTGGATATGGTACTTGTCCAGGTCGGTAACTGAACTGTCGTAAGCGGAAGTACCGCTGCATGAACCTGTGCCGTTCTTAGTCTCAGCGGCACACTGCTGGTCGATAGCGGTACGCTTTGTGGGGGATATACCGTTTCCGGCGAAGTTGATAACGTGGTCATATGAAGCCTCGGCGCTCTCGGCGGCAACAGCGGTGGAAACGTCCTCGCCGCCTACAGTTATGGGGAAGTGGGTTGCGGAGTAGGTAGAGGAGTAGTTCTTATTACCGGAGTAACTGATAGCGCTCCAGTTGTCGTTAGCGCCATTGCGGACGGTATTATCCTTGTTGAGGATACGGTTTCCGGAGAGATAGAGCATGAAATTAGCGTTATCTGACACCTGAGCGTAGTGGTAGCCGCTGGCAGTAGAGTTACCGGCTTTGAGGGTATTGTTTACATAGTTAACATGACCGATAGTACCGTAAGTAGTCTGATAACCCCAGTCGTAGATAATGTTATTGGTGAAGTCAGCCGCATTCTGGTCGGTTACTTTTCCTCGGAAATTACGTGAAACGTTGTGGATAATAAGGTTGTGGTCGAAGGTAAAGTTTGCTCTGCCGAACATGATTCCGAAGCCGTGGATACCCTTGTCGTGACCGCCCCATGAGTTAGCAGGGCCTATGACGGTATACTGGCAGGTGTAGTTGTCGTTCTTGGAGTAAAGTCCCCACTGTTCGTCACTTGACCAGCCGATAGAACAGTGGTCGATAATGGAGTTTCCGCCGCCAGCGCCGCCCCAGGCATCGTTACCGGAACTTGTGGCGTTGTACGGACCCGGACGGGAACTGATGTAGCGGACGATTATATTCTCGCCGCCCATGCCGAACTTGTAGTTCTTCAGGGTGATTCCAGAACCGCCGGGAGCAGTCTGTCCGGCGATAGTCACGTTACTTTGGCAGACAACAGCGCTTTTCAGCTCGATAGTGCCGCCAACGTCAAATACGACGATACGCCCGGACTTGCTTACCGCATCACGGAACGAGCCTGCGCCGGAGTCGTTGAGGTTGGTGACGTGGTAGACCTCGCCGCCTCTGCCGCCTGTAGCGTACTTACCGCCGCCCACAGCGCCGGGGAAAGCGAGCAGTCCGGCAGCGGCATCAGCCGGAGCAGCAAAAGGGATAGCTGAGAATATCGCTGCAATGCTTGCCGCAGCAGCGATGATCCTCTTAAAACTTTTCTTCATTCTGATTCCTCCTTGATAAAAATTATTCCCAATTAACACAACTTCTCATTATTATATACATTATACACTATTCTCAAAGAAAAAACAATGAAAAATAGTACTTTTTCTGACCACATTTTCTCCACCCGATCTGTCAGGTGTTCAATATAGTCGCCTTTTCTCGGTTCTAAAGAGACTAAAATACACATTTTAATAATGCGTAATTCGTAATGCGTAATTAATGGTATCGCCTGACGGCGATGTGTTTTAGATCTGTGTGCGTAAGCGAACACATTTATTATGCATTATGCATTAAATACTGCCGGAATTCGCAAGACCTGCCGCAGCAGTAAGTCTCGCAATACCCGACAATTACGCATTACGCATTACGAATTACGCATTATTTAAAAAAGTGCTTGCAAATTCCGTAAAAGTATTGTATAATGGTATGGATAATATAATCGGGAAGTATGGCGTGTTTTCAGCCGTTACCCGTGTAACAAAGGAGGAACAACATTGGCTAAGACCAAAGCCGTCAGCAGTAAGCCTGAGAATGCCCTGCCTGCGCCGTCTGAGTACGTCAAATACCGACCACTGTACTACGTCGCAGCTTTCCTCATTCCCGCCCTGCTGACATTCATTGCCTATGCGCTTTTCGGTGTTTACCCATTCGGCGAGCGCTCGGTACTGACCCTCGACCTCAACGGTCAGTACGTCTACTACTTTGAGGCGATCCGTGATGCTTTCTGGGGCGACAGAACCGCCCTCTACAGCTGGCAGCGAAACCTCTCCGGAGGATTCCAGGGCGTTATCGGATACTACCTTGCCAGCCCATTTACCCTGATAGTCATTCTCCTGCCACGTAAAATGATCGTGGAAAGCCTGATGATAATGCAGCTTTGCAAAGTCGGTGCCTGCGGTGTGACTTTCAGCGTCTTCGCACAGAAGTCAAAGGGTGTCCGTCCCTTACAGTCTGTGATCTTCTCCACTATGTACGCTCTTATGGCGTTCGTGGCTATCCAGCTTATCGACCCCATGTGGATCGACGGCCCTATCTTCCTGCCACTGATAATCCTCGGCGTTGAGTACCTTATCGACGACGGCAGAAAGATAAACTACATTATCCCCCTGGCGATCATGTTCATCGCAAACTTCTACATCGGCTTCATGGTGGCTATCTTCGTGGCTATCTACTTCACCTACTACCTGTTCTTCGGCGCTAAGACCAAGTTCAAGGGAGTGCCTGATTACGCCAAGGTCATCGGAAGAATGGTTCTGGCTACAGGCGTAGGTCTGATGTGCAGCTATATCATGATAGTGCCGGTTTACAACGCTCTGGCGCTGGGTAAGTTCGACTTCTCCACACCGGACTACTCCTTCCGCACTATGTTCAACCCCCTGGAGCTTATCCCCTGCCTGCTCCCTGACCAGTACTACTCCGTTAACGTTGATGAGGGTACAAGAATGTACGGCAGACCTGAGATATACTGCGGTGTTCTCACTTTCGCCCTCGTTCCCCTGTACTACCTCAATTCCAAGATAAAGATCAACCGCAAGATCGGTCAGAGCTTTATGCTGGTGATAATGTACCTGAGTATGTGGATCAAGCCTATCAATATGATGTGGCACGGCGGTCAGGACCCGAACTGGCTCCCTTACAGATACTCCTTCATCGTGTCCTTTATACTCGTTGCTATGGCTGCTGAGGTGTTCGGTCACCTGGACGGCTATAACCTCAGCTTCAAGCACTGTGCAAGCATTTTTGCCGCAGTTACCGTGCTTATCATACTCTTTGAGGCTAAAATGCCAAGCTTTAACTACAACGAGAATAAGTACAAGTACGTCGCTACCACTCCCTACTCCACTCAGGAAACTATCGCCGGCGAATCTGTGAAGCATATCTGGCTGGGTACTTTAGTATTCGGCGTTATCCTTATGGCGATATACCTCACTTTCGTATACCTCTACAGCAACGCCAGAAAGAAACAGCAGCGCACCATCATTTCCATCTGCATGGCTGCATTCGTATTCTTTGAGGCTGGATACAACTGCTTCGATACTATATTAAAGATAGACAAGGAAGTTTACTACTCCTCAAAGAAGTCTTACTCCGTTATCATGGACGCTCCCAATGTTATGGAGAACCTCAAAAACATCGACGACGGCTTCTACCGTGCTGAAAAGACCTTCTTCCGTACCGTTAACGATAACCAGGCTTACGGTCTGAAAGGTATCTCACACTCCAGCTCAGTCATGAACACAAGAGCTATCCGCTTCATCGAGACTCTCGGCTATACCACAAAGAGCTATGAGACAAGATACGACGGTAATACTCCTGTGGCTGACTCCCTGCTTGGTATAAAGTACGTCCTGGACGACCCCTCCAAGCACTCATCAAGCAACGGAAAGTCCCTGCTCAGCCCCTACTACAACAAGATAAGTTCCATGAACTATATGGCTCAGGACGACGTTCCTTCCACTCTCGACGTTTATGAGAACCCCGATGCCCTGCCTATCGGCTTCATGGCTGACGACGATATCCTCAAACTCAGCTTCCTGGGCAACGATAACCCCTTCAACAGCATGAACAACTTCCTCAGTTCTATGACCGGTAATACCCCCGACTATTCCGCTCTCGTTCCTAAGGCTTACTTCCGCAGAGTGAATATCGACCCCACTACCGACGTTGAACTGAACGAGTGCTGGGAATCCGACTACAACGGTCAGCACTGCTATAACGCTAATGCCGGTGCTGCTGACCCGAATGCAAGAGTTCACATCACTACCGAGGACGACAGCTGCCTGTATATGTTCCTGAAATCCGATAACCCCAAGAAGTTCAACCTCTGGGTATCAAGCACTAAGGACGAAAACGGCAACTTCTGCGACTTCCAGGGCTTCGGTCAGTACTTCGAGGGCTATGACTACAGCATCGTAAACCTTGGCTCTTATCCTGCCGGCACTGAACTGGAGATCAGAATGACTATCGTTCAGAGCGACAAGACAGGTAACAACGAGTACATCATGGTAAAGGACTTCCAGTTCTACCACTTCGATTACGACGCTTTCCACGAGGATATCAATTCCCTCAAGGCTAACCCCTGGAACCTTGACCTGGACAAGACCACCGATGACCACCTTATCGGTGACGTTGACGCTCAGGAGGGTCAGGTGTTCTACACATCTATCCCCTATGAGCCAGGCTGGACTATCAAGGTTGACGGAAATACCGTCGATGAACTGTTCTTCAACGACACAAGCAGCGGCACAAGCATCATGAAGAATGACAAGCTTGACAGCGCTGACACCGGCGAGGTAGTTATCCTCAATGCCCTTATCGGTCTGAAGCTGCCTGCTGGTCATCATACAGTTGAAATGAGCTATTCGCCTCCCGGATTCAAAATGGGTATTGTGCTTATGATACTTGGCATCGCTGTTATGGTATTCTTCTACATGAACGACAGAAAGACAAACCCCGTTATGATCGCTGAGCGCAGAGCAAGAGAGCGCAGAAAACAGGGTCTTCCCCCTGAGGTATCTGTAGGCGAGCAGATCGAAGCTGCTAAGCCTAAGGTGCAGATAATCAAGTCAAAGGGCGCTGTCGCTGAGACTGAGCTTACCCCCGCTAAGGAGAATAAACCTTATGAGGAGGACGCTGAGGAGGAAAGTTCTTCCGCAGAGGAATCCGCCGAGGAGACTGCTTCCGATGAAGCTGAGGAGGAGAAAACTCCTGCCGCTGAGGATGAAGCCCCTGCTGAGGTGAAAAAGCCCGCAAATCAGCCTAAGCCAAATAACGGCAATAACAATAAGCCCCGTAACGGTGGCAAGAAAAAGAAGAAAAAGTAAGCAATTACCTATCGCCTGCGGATCAATTCCGCAGGCGCTTCTTTTATGTCAGGATTAGCAGTCTCACCGAGAGACTGCTAATTTTGTACTACTGAGCCGGTGAAATTTAGTGTAAAACGCTGAAAATGAATAATTCCCTTGACTTTTGGTTATAATAGTGGTAAATTATAATTAGCACTCAGGGAGTAAGAGTGCTAAACACAAAACAGTACAGAAAGGTTGTGCGTGGATCGTGGACGACAGAAAGCTTAAAGTGCTTGCAGCTGTGGTTGACGAGTATATCCGTACTGGCGAACCTGTGGGTTCCAAAGCGATCTCACAGCTCAGCCATATAAACGTTTCAGCCGCTACTATCAGAAATGATATGTCAGTTCTGGAACAAATGGGTTACCTTGAACAGCCGCATACCTCAGCCGGAAGAATACCTACCTATTTGGGCTACCGGCTATATATCGACGAGCTTATGACTTTGCCGGAACTGCCGGACGATGAAAAGGCAAGGCTCGACAGTATGCTGGGCGGTGAGGATACCCCGGAAGAACTTCTGGTGCAGAATGCCGCTGCCGCACTTACTGAAATTACCCAGTGTGCCGCTGTGGTTTCTACCGCTGCTCCGAAATTCTCCGTGATATCAAAGGTGGAAGTCATTCCTACAGGCAAGCGCCTTTATGTGATACTCCTTATCACTTCAAGCGGTAATATAAAGAATAAGGCTTGCAGGCTTGAATTCGACCTTACTCATGAACAGCTTGAATTCTTTACACATTATATAGATGAGAACCTCAGCGGTATATCCGTGAAGGATCTTTCCGAGGAAATGCTCGATAAGATGATCGCCGCCGTGTCTGCGTATATGGTTACGCTTTCACCTCTGGTAAAAGGTCTGTGCGAACTTTCCGAGGATATGAAACGTCAGGAACTTACCGTAAGCGGCGGAGAGAAACTCCTCTCCTGCAACGACCTGGATAAAATGGAGGTCGTAAGATTTATCGAGCGCCGCCACGAGCTTACCGATTTTATGGAGGATACTTTCAGCGGTATTCAGGTAAAATTCGGCTCGGAAGGCTCTTTCGCTATCGGTAATTCCAGCATGATAGTCTCCCACTACAAAAAGGACGGTCAGGACGCCGGCTCTATCGGCATCATCGGTCCGATGCGTGTGGACTACAAAAAGATCATTCCCTATATTGATTACCTGACAAACAAGATCACCGACCTTATGTCAGGAGAGGATGAAATAAATAGTAATACGGCTGCGGACGATACGTTCACACCGTCTTAGCAGAAAGGAGATACGGACAGATGGAAGAAAACAAGATCAGCGGTCCTGAGAATGATTGCGATATCTCAGAACAGTCCGTTGATGAACTTATAGAAAAGGCTCTCGAAGCTTCCAAGGAATCTTCCGATGAGGACGACGCAGCAAGCGAATACAACGATGCAGCTACTCAGTTTGCTGACCTGGAGGAGGAGCTTAATGACGCTAAAGACAGCCTCCTCAGACTGCGTGCAGAATATGATAACTACATCAAGCGCACAACTAAGGAAAAGGCTGAGATTTACCCCACAGCTACCGCTAAGTGTATCGAGGGTCTGCTCCCGGTTGTTGACAGCTTTGAAAGAGCCCTGGACGCTGAATGTTCCGATGAGAACTTCAAAAAGGGCATGGATATGATATTCGGTCAGATGAAAAGCTTCCTTGACAAGATGAATGTTACGGAAGTTCCCGGTGTGGGCGCACAGTTCGACCCGAATATCCACAACGCTATCCAGCAGCAGGAAAGCGAAGACTACGCCAGCGGTCATGTGTGCGCTGTTTACCAGAAGGGCTATATGATCGGCGATAAGCTTATACGACCTGCTATGGTAGTAGTTGCTCTGTGATATAATAATATCACGCAATAAGTAAACCAATAAACTAAAGTTAACTAATGAATTATGCATTAATAAAGTGCATTGAATCAGGAGGAATTTATTATGGGAAAAATTATCGGTATTGACCTGGGTACTACAAACTCCTGCGTAGCCGTTATGGAAGGCGGCAACGCTGTTGTTATCCCTAACAACGAAGGCGCAAGAACTACTCCTTCCGTTGTAGCTTTCACAAATAACGGCGAGCGTCTGGTAGGTCAGGTAGCTAAGAGACAGGCTATCACTAACCACGACAGAACTGTTGCTTCTATCAAGAGACATATGGGCAGCGACTACAAAGTTGCTATCGACGGCAAGAACTACACTCCTCAGGAGATCTCCGCTATGATCCTCCAGAAGCTCAAGGCTGACGCTGAGGCTTACCTGGGCGAGCCTGTAAGCGAGGCTGTTATCACTGTTCCTGCTTACTTCACTGACTCCCAGAGACAGGCTACTAAGGACGCAGGTCAGATCGCTGGTCTGACTGTTAAGCGTATCATCAACGAGCCTACTGCTGCTGCACTCTCCTACGGTATCGACAAGGAGGAGGAGCAGACAGTTATGGTATACGACCTGGGCGGCGGTACATTCGATGTTTCTATCATCGAAATGGGCGAAGACGTTCAGCAGGTACTGGCTACTGCCGGTAACAACCGTCTGGGCGGCGACGACTTCGACCAGCGTATCATCAACTGGATCGTTGAGGAATTCAAGAAGAGCGACGGAGTTGACCTGTCTAAGGATAAGATGGCTGCTCAGAGACTCAAGGACGCTGCTGAAAAGTCCAAGATCGAGCTTTCTTCCACTACTACTTCAAATATCAATATCCCCTTCATCACTGTTGATGCTACTGGTACTCCTAAGCACCTTGACCTTACTCTCACACAGGCTAAGTTCAATGAACTGACTGTTGACCTGGTTGAGGCTACTATGGGACCTGTAAGACAGGCTCTCAGCGACAGCGGTCTGTCTATCTCAGAGATCAACAAGGTCCTGATGGTCGGCGGTTCTTCAAGAATCCCCGCTGTTCAGGAAGCTGTTAAGAAGCTTATCGGTAAAGAACCCTTCAAGGGCATCAACCCCGATGAGTGCGTAGCTCTCGGTGCTGCTTACCAGGGCGGCGTTCTCGGCGGCGACGTTAAGAACGGTCTGCTCCTGCTCGATGTTACTCCTCTTTCACTGGGTATCGAGACAGCAGGCGGTATCTGCACAAAAATGATCGAGAGAAATACTACTATCCCTACAAAGAAGTCTCAGGTATTCTCAACTTACTCCGATAATCAGCCTGCCGTTGATATCAACGTTCTCCAGGGTGAGAGAGAGTTCGCAAGAGATAACAAGCAGCTCGGTACTTTCCGTCTGGACGGTATCGCTCCTGCTCCCAGAGGTATCCCTCAGATCGAAGTAACCTTCGATATCGACCAGAATGGTATCGTTCATGTTACTGCTAAGGATTTAGGTACTGGCAAGGAGCAGAATATCACTATCACTTCTTCCACAAATATGTCCAAGGAGGATATCGACAAGGCTGTTAAGGACGCTGAGCAGTACGCTGCTGAGGATAAGAAGCGCCGTGAGGCTGTTGATAACAAGAATGAGGCTGAACAGCTGGTATACCAGTGCGAGAAGGCTCTCAGCGACTTCGGCGACAAGGTTTCCGCTGACGAAAAGAGCAATATCGAGTCCAAGGCTGCTGCTCTGAAGTCCGCTATCTCCGCTGATAACGCTGACGAGATCAAGCGCCTCAAGGAAGACCTCCAGAAGGCTTTCTATGACCTCTCTGCTAAGATCTATCAGCAGGCTAACCCCAACGGCGACAGCATCGATCCTTCACAGTTCGCTAATATGGGCGGTGCAGCTGACGCTGGCAACAACGGCGGCGCTAACGATGACGGCGTTGTTGATGCTGACTTCACTGAGGTCTGATCCTGAATGAGACTTGAGAAAATTCTCAAACCTGCACTTATTATCGCTGCTATCGGTCTGCTGTTATTCGCAGGTATGAAATGGCTCGGCAATAAGGCTGACGATGACCTTTCCGGTTACGACGGCGGCAGGGGAAATTACGAAAGCTCAGTTAACGATATATAATACTTTTCAGGGCGGGATACTCTTCCGCCCTAAAAGTGTATGAGAAGCAGTAAGCAGAAAGCGTATTCTGCCACTGCTTGCTACTTACTACTCATTGATTGGAGAATAGATATGGCAGAAAAACGTGATTATTACGAAGTCCTGGGTATCCAGAAGGGTGCTTCCGAGGACGAGATAAAAAAAGCTTACAGAAAAAAAGCAAGAGAGTATCACCCTGACCTCCACCCCGACGACCCCTCTTTCGTTGAGAAATTCCAGGAAGTCAACGAGGCTAATGAGGTTCTCTCCGACCCGGAAAAACGTGCAAGATACGACCAGTTCGGTCACGCAGGCGTTGACCCAAGCTATGGCGGCGGCGCTGGCGGTATGGACGGCTTCGGCGGCGGTTTCGGAGATATGAGCGATATCCTCGAAAGCATATTTGGCGGCGGTTTCGGAGGATTCGGCGGCTTTGGCGGCGGTGCTGCCAGAAGCACTGCGAATGCCCCCAGACGTGGCTCTGACCTCCAGGAATCTGTCACTATCGCTTTCCTTGAAGCCTGCCACGGCGTTAAGAAGAATATCCACGTTAACCGTATGACCGTATGCGACGCTTGTAACGGCAGCGGCGCTGATAAGGGTTCAACATCCGAGATATGCCCCGACTGTCAGGGCAGAGGAAGCATTAAGGTAACTACCCGCAGTCCTTTCGGCATGATCTCCTCCACTAAACCCTGCCCCCACTGCGGCGGTAAGGGTAAAGTCATCAAGAACCCCTGTACTAAATGTAAGGGCAACGGCAGACTGAGAGTCCAGAAGACCGTAAGCGTCGATATCCCCGCAGGTATCGACGATAGACAGACTATCCGCCTGAGCGGTCAGGGAGATGCTGGCACTAATGGCGGCCCTGCTGGTGATCTGCTCCTGACTGTATCTGTAAAGTCTCACCCCCTGTTCACAAGAGATGGCTACGATATCTTCTGCGAGATCCCTATTACTTATGCTGAGGCTGTTATGGGCGCTGAGATCACTGTTCCTACTATCGACGGTAATGACGTTAAATACAATATCAGCGAGGGTACTCAGTCCGGTACTCAGTATCGCCTGAAAGGTAAGGGCGTTAAAAAACTTAACCGCTCCGACAGAGGTAACCAGATCGTCCGTGTATATGTGGAAGTCCCCAAGAACCTCTCCAAAAAACAGAAAGACCTGCTTAAAGAGTTCGAGGCTTCCCTCACCGACAAGAACTACGCAAAACGACAGAGCTTCTTCGAGAAACTTAAAGCTAAATTCGACCTGTAAAGTACATTCTACCCATTTTTATGGGCTACAGGAAGTTCTATTGGGGGAAACCCTTTTGAAAAAGGGTTATCCCCCAAGCCCCCTTCCTAAAACTTCTAAATTAAAAAATTCCCCCTGATATGGCGGACGAAAGACTACTGGCTCTTGCGAGTGTAGGTTCGCCATATCAGGGGGAATTT
>JAGBJO010000029.1 GCA_017934425.1 Ruminococcus sp. | reverse complement strand
GGTGTGGCTCAGGTAGGTAAGTCCTTCCGTAACGAGATCACTCCCGGTAACTTCATCTTCCGTGTACGTGAGTTCGAGCAGATGGAGCTTGAGTTCTTCTGCAAGCCCGGCACTGACCTTGAGTGGTTCGACTACTGGAGAAGCTACTGCAAGAACTTCCTTTTGTCTATCGGTCTGAAGGAGGAGAACCTCCGTCTGCGTGACCACGATCAGGAGGAGCTTTGCTTCTACTCAAAGGCTACTACTGACTTCGAGTACCTGTTCCCCTTCGGCTGGGGCGAACTCTGGGGCGTTGCTGACCGTACAGACTACGACCTGACTCAGCACATTAATACCAGCGGTAAGTCTCTGGAGTACTTTGATCCTACTACAAACGAGAAGTACATTCCTTACGTTATCGAGCCTTCACTGGGCGTTGAGAGACTGTTCCTGTCTGTTGTTACTGAGGCTTACGACGAGGAAGAACTCACAACTACTGACAAGAACGGCGAGGAGAAGAAGGACGTTCGTACAGTTCTCCACTTCCACCCTGCACTTGCACCTTTCAAGGCTGCTGTTCTGCCTCTGGTAAAGAAGCTTACTCCCAAGGCTGAGGAGATCTATGAGATGCTGTCAAAGAAGTTCATGATCGACTTCGACGAGACTGGTACTATCGGTAAGAGATACCGCCGTCAGGACGAGATCGGTACTCCTTTCTGCATCACTGTTGACTTCGATACTATCGAGAAGGACAACTGCGTCACAGTACGTGACCGTGATACTATGGAACAGGAGCGTATCCCTGTTGACAAGCTGGTAGAGTTCCTGGAAAGCAAGATGGAGTTCTGAGAATATGAACTTTTACGATGAGCTTGCACAAATGCGCCGGAATCTGGAAAGCGCCCGGCCGGTAAAGCGTCCCGACCTGAAAGTTGAGGACTGGCTTCTGAAAGACCCAATGGGTGCAGTATATAAGGAAGCGGAAACATTGCTGAATTCCGGGCAGGTCTGCTATGCAGGCATCGTCCAGGCGAATAAGCTGCTTTTCAAAAAGGGGCTGATATTTTCCCCGGATTGTCCTGCGGCATTCGTCTATTCCGATAACGAATTCATTAACGCTAACCCATTTTTGCTTGAAGACATTGCCCACTATATCTACTCCTTCAAGGGAATCCCGGACAGTGCGCCGGCAGAACTGAGGGAGATAGTAAGGGTAGTGGCAGACGAGTATGAGCGAATGTTCAATGTGCCTGTACCTGTGAAAGCTGTTCCCTTTGAGGGAAAGGAGCAGGTAGCTGCTGAGTATTACGAGAACGCAGAAGCACTGTTCACAACAGCGTTCGTGTTCCGCAAGTACGTTCCCGGCAAGGCGCTGAAAGGCAGGGTAGTGCCGGTATTGGCAAAACCCGGAGAGTGTCAGTCCATAATGATACTGCCAAAGCAGTACTGGACTGAAAGCTTCATACAAAATTGCTGGATGTGATATCTTGTTTATAGTTTTTGCCGGTATAAATGGATAATAAAAAGTGGTGAAAAAGATGAAATTTGAAATAGATGATACTATAAAAGAGCAGTTTGACTACTATCAAAATATGTGCTCATTATTGTCAGAGTTCAAGGAGTCAAAATTTGATCCGCCTGCTGAAATAGAGAAGATCGAACAATGGGAAAAAGAAAATGATACCACATTGCCTTATCAGTACAAAAGCTGGCTTGCACTATCAGAGTATTCATGGATTTTAGATGGATATGTAGAATTCTTCCTGCCGCAGATAGGCAGCTTTGATGATGACAATGATGTAATAGTAATAGGTTCTGTTATCGGAGATGGAGAAGAAATTCTGATTTCCCGTGAAAGTGGCAAGATCTTCAGTTTTTTTGATGGCGAAACGGAAGAATACAACGATTTTGACGACCTTTTATCGTGCCTTTCAGGTTATGTGGAAGATTCTGCTAAGGAATTTCTTGGTGATGATTGGGTTGCTATATATAATGAACGATTTGAGAGTAAATAGTATGCTCAAAAATATAAAATGAGAAAAAGTCCAGCGTTTCAATGAGATTTTTCGACAGGATAGAACGTTCAGTGTTTGCACACTGAACGTTCTTTTATTTATTGCCCGAAAAACTTGAAATTTATGTATTGACTAAGTATTTTGGATATGATAGAATAATATTATAATTTCAAAAAACAGGAGGCAATACTATGAGATACGAAATTATTGGCAATACCGTTCCGGCTATTGAACTTACCCTTAACCCCGGCGAGAGCGTTTACACCCAGTCCGGCGGCATGGTATGGCAGACTGACGGCATTTCCATGTCTACTAACGCAAGAGGCGGTCTGGCAAAAAGCCTGGGCAGAATGTTCACAGGCGAGTCCGTGTTCATGGCTAACTATACCGCTGACAAGCCCGGTGCTAAGATCGCTTTCGCCGCAACCGTTCCCGGTTGTATCGTTCCGGTGAATATTTCCGAGAGCGAACTCATCGTGCAGAAAGGCTCATTCCTTTGCGCTGAACAGAGCGTGGATATGAAAGTCACCTTCACCAAGAAAGTTATGAGCGGATTTTTCGGCGGAGAAGGATTTATCCTCCAGAAACTCTACGGCAGCGGTATGGCTTTCCTGGAGATCGACGGCGATATGGTCGAGCGTACTCTCGCTCCCGGCGAAGTCCTCAAGGTAGATACCGGAAACGTGGTCGCTTTCGATACTTCCGTAAGCTACGACATCGAGACGGTAAAGGGTCTGGGCAATATCTTTTTCGGCGGCGAGGGTCTGTTCCTGACTAAGCTGACAGGTCCGGGTAAGGTCTACCTCCAGACTCAGAACTTTAACGACTTCATCGGTCGTGTTGTTGCAAGAGTACCTCATAGCAACTGATGAAGAAGCTGTTTATAACCCTTGCAACCGTCGCAGTCTACTTGCTTCTGAGCATATTTACCGGCTGGTGGGCGGTCACATGGGTGATATGGGTGTTCTACTTCGTGTACATGGTCGCTCAGATGTATAAAGACCAGGACTGAAAAAATTTTTTTGGAAAACCCTTGACAAATAAATTTTTCCGGTATATAATATATACAAATCATTTGCAAAATGCGATGAAGGGAATAAAGCCGGTTTCTGTGCTTTGCAGAGAGAGCTGACGCTTTGGTGAAAGTCAGCAGCACTACGCCGTTATAACTCCTCCCTGAGCAGCCAACCCAAAGGTTTGCGGCAGTTTGTACCGCTTCCCAGTAGGCTTGGACGGGTTCTCCCGTTACTGAGATATGCGCTTATCCGGCGCAGATGAGTGGGCGTACTTTATGTGCGTCAAGAAGAGTGGTACCACGGAGTATATGTATCTTCGTCTCTTCCCTGTTAAGCAGGGAGGAGACTTATTTTTTTACCTCCTTTCTTAACGGCTAACGGATAAGAAGGAGGTTTTTTATTTATGAAGAATGTAGAAAAGTACACACGGCAGTTTTTCAATGCACCTGTTACAGAAATGAAATGGGCGCAGAAGTCATACGTTGACAAAGCTCCGATTTGGTGCAGCGTTGACCTGCGTGACGGCAATCAGGCACTTATCGTTCCTATGAGTCTGAGCGAAAAGCTGGAGTTCTTCAAGAAGCTGGTGGATATCGGATTCAAGGAGATAGAGATAGGTTTTCCTGCCGCTTCTGAAACGGAGTATGAGTTCTGCCGCACACTTATCGAGCAGGATCTCATTCCCGACGACGTGACTATACAGGTACTCACCCAGTCCAGAGAGCATATCATCGAAAAGACATTCGAGGCACTCAAAGGCTGCAAGAACGCTATCGTCCACCTGTACAACTCTACCTCCCTTGCCCAGCGTGAACAGGTTTTCCGCAAGAGCCGTGAGGAGATAATCAAGATAGCAGTTGACGGCGCTGAAATGTGCAGAAACTACCGTGAGAAGTATGAGGGCAACTTCCGCTTCGAGTACTCCCCGGAAAGCTTTACCGGTACTGAGCCGGAGTTCGCTCTGGAGATATGCAATGCGGTACTTGACGTGTGGAAGCCTACTGCTGAGGATAAGGTAATAATCAACCTGCCTGTGACTGTTCAGCTTTCCATGCCCCACGTTTACGCAAACCAGATAGAGTATATGTGCGATAACCTGAAATACCGTGAGAATGTCATAGTTTCCCTCCACCCCCACAACGACCGTGGCTGTGCGGTGGCTGATACGGAAATGGGACTGCTTGCCGGCGCTGACCGTGTTGAGGGTACACTTTTCGGAAACGGCGAGCGCACAGGTAACGTGGACATCATAAACCTTGCGCTGAATATGTACTCCCAGGGCGTTGATCCCAAGCTGGAACTGAGCGATATTCCCGACATTGCTGAACTGTACACCAGAGTTACTGGAATGAACGTCTATGAGCGCCAGCCCTATTCCGGAAAACTTGTCTTTGCAGCATTCAGCGGTTCACATCAGGACGCTATCGCAAAGGGCATGAAGTGGCGTGAGGAGGGGCACACCGACCACTGGACAGTTCCCTATCTGCCTATCGACCCGGAGGACATCGGCAGAGAGTACTCCGCAGACGTTATCCGCATCAACAGCCAGTCCGGAAAGGGCGGCATCGGTTATATCCTGGAGACTCGCTTCGGTTACGACCTGCCTAAGAAGATGCGTGAGAGCGTGGGTTATCTGGTCAAGAGCGTTTCCGACCACCAGCACAAGGAACTTCTCCCGGAGGAGGTATACACCATATTCAAGCAGAAGTATGTGGATATTCAGTCGCCTATCAACTTCTGCGAGGCACACTTCGTTCAGCGTGACGGCATCGAGGCTACTGTGACATTTGAAATGGACGGCAGGAAAGTCTCCGTCAACGACACCGGTAACGGTCGCCTTGATGCGGTAAGCAATGCGATACGCTCCTATACGGGTACGGACTACAGCCTTAATGTTTACTCCGAGCACGCCCTTGAAGTGGGTTCAGCATCTAAGGCGGTATCATATGTGGAGATAGTTTCCGGTGACGGAAAGAGTTTCTGGGGAACAGGTATCGACAACGATATCATCACTTCCTCTATCAAGGCACTCGTCAGCGCTGTTAACAATATGCTCACAGCATGAATTTAGACAAAACCGGTTGTTGAATACTTCCGGAAAGTTAGTAATACTATAGAAATCTGCTCCCTTGTATTGACTTTGGCAATTTGAAGTAATATAATATTTTCAAAGAAATCCAAGGGAGTGAGTTAGTAATGATGAATACCGTTTTTGCTTCAGTTATTTTCGTCGTGTCAGGTATCGTCATTATTAACAGCGTGGTCATTAACAAGACCACAGCTGCGCTTCATTCTGCCTGTACGGCTAAAAGGGTTTCTTGCAATAATATCAGTATATTCTGATAATTACACAGATTACCTAAGCCTCCGGTGGAATGCCGGAGGCTTTTTTGTTTAGGAGTGATAGGTATTTTATGAGAATGTCAGGTGCTAAAATAGTTGTTGAGACACTGATAGAACAGGGGATAGATACCGTTTTTGGTTATCCCGGCGGACAGGTTATAGACCTGTTTGATGAACTGTATATGAGCCGTGAACGGATACATCATGTGCTTGCTGCCCATGAACAGGGTGCTGCCCACGCCGCCGACGGCTACGCAAGGGCTACCGGAAAGGTTGGAGTAGTCATTGCTACCTCCGGTCCTGGGGCTACAAATCTGGTAACGGGTATTGCTACCGCTTACCTGGATTCAGTACCCCTTGTGGCGATAACCGGAAACGTCCCCACAAGTCTTATCGGCAGGGACAGTTTCCAGGAGGTGGATATAGTCGGCATCACCATGCCTGTGACGAAGCACAACTTCATAGTCAAGGACGTAAGGGAACTGGCTGACACCCTCCGTACTGCCTTCAAGATAGCAAAGTCCGGCAGACCCGGCCCGGTGCTTGTGGATATCCCAAAGGACGTTCAGACCGCTTCATGGGACTTCGAGCCAAAGCCTGACCCGGTTCGTCCGTATCCGCTTTCGTTCGTGTCTGAGGGAAAACTCCGCAGGGCTGCCGAGATGATAGCACAGTCACAGCGCCCGTACATTTACTTCGGCGGAGGAGTCATTTCCGGCAAGGCATCGAAAGAGGTAATGATGCTTTCCGAGAAAATAGACGCTCCAATGGGCTGTTCGCTTATGGGACTTTCCGCAGTACCCTGCGACCACCCAATGTTCCTGGGCATGAATGGTATGCACGGTCATTACGCTTCTTCAGTTGCACAGGACGAAGCTGACCTTGTTATCGCACTGGGAGCAAGGTTCTCCGACAGGGCTACCGGCAGGAAGGAACGGTTCAACAAGAACTTCCGGATAATCCACATTGATATCGACTGCGCTGAACTTAACAAGAATATCGGCGCAGACCTGGCAGTTCAGGGCGATATCAAGGACGCACTCTACCGCCTGACTGCTATGGTGGAGGAGACAAAGCGTCCGGAGTGGAGGGAGCGCATCGCACAGCTTCGCAATGAGGAGGAAGCAAGGCTTGCAAGCGCCGCTGCACTGAGGGACGAGCGTATGGCTAAGTCCGGCGCTGAGGGTTTCCTTACTCCCTACCAGATAATCGACACCATAAGTGCATTTGCTGACGAAAAGACCTGCGTAGTTACCGACGTTGGACAGCATCAGATGTGGACTGCCCAGCGATATCCACTTAAAAAGCCCAGAACTTTCCTCACAAGCGGCGGACTGGGTACTATGGGCTACGGCGTAGGCGCTGCTATCGGCGCTTGCGTCGCCACCGGCAGAAGAACGATACTTTTTACCGGCGACGGAAGCTTCGGTATGAACCTTAATGAACTGGCTACCAGCGTTTCCCAGAACGTTCCCCTTGTTATCGTAGTTATGAATAACGGCGTGCTGGGAATGGTTCGCCAGTGGCAGACACTTTTCTTCGATAAGCACTACTCAAATACGACTCTTGACCGAAAGACCGATTTTGCAAAGGTTGCACAGGCTTTCGGCGCTGAGGGAGTAAGAGTTACCAACAGCGATGAACTCCGGGAGGCGGCTAAGGCGGCTTTTGAGTATGAGGGAACTTTCCTTATCGACTGCGCCGTTAACTGCGATGAGTTCGTACTTCCGATGCTGCCGCCGGGAGGATCTATCGAGGAAATAATTACGGAGATAAAGTGAGGTGAAGAAAGTGGAAACAAGACAGTACGTTATCGGCACTATAGTAGCGAACGTTTCCGGTGTCCTTTCAAGGGTATCAGGAATGTTCACAAGGCGTGGATTCAATATCGACAGCCTGACCGTGGGAGAAACTGAGTCAAGCGGATTCTCCCGTATAACTATCGCCTTTCACGGCGATGATGATATCAAGGAAAGGATAGTCCGCCAGCTTGAAAAACTCCATGACGTGAAGGAAGTGGAGGTGCTTGATAACAGCGAGACAGTTATCCGGGAACTTCTTCTCCTTAAAGTGAAGAACACTCCCTCGACCAGACAGGATATTATGACAGCAGTTGAGATCTTCCGTTCAAAGATAGTGGACTATTCCACCACCGCACTTATATGCGAACTGACGGGAGAGACAGCGAAAATAGACGCTTTCATCGAGCTTATGAAGCCATATGGCATCATGGAGATGTGCCGGACGGGTATAGTAGCTGTGGAGCGTGGAGAAAATTGTCTTAAAACAAGATAAAGGAGTAATTATCATGGATACTAATGCAAGAGTTTTTTATGAAAAAGACTGCGACCTGTCAAACCTCTATGGCAAGACAATTGCCGTTATCGGCTACGGAAGCCAGGGTCATGCCCATGCGCTCAATGCAAAGGAGTCACTGGGCGACAAGGGCAGAGTTATCATCGGTCTGTACGAGGGCTCTAAGTCATGGGAAAAGGCTGTAGCTCAGGGATTTGAGGTATTTACCGCTGCTGAGGCTGCAAAGCAGGCTGATATCATAATGATACTCATTAACGACGAAAAGCAGGCTGAACTTTACAAGAAGGATATCGAGCCTAATCTGGAAGCCGGAAATATGCTCATGTTCGCACACGGCTTCAATATCCACTATGGCTGTATCGAGCCTCCCGCAGACGTGGACGTAACCATGATCGCCCCCAAAGGTCCAGGACATACCGTAAGAAGCGAGTTCCAGGCAGGCAAGGGCGTTCCCTGTCTGGTGGCAGTACATCAGGACGCTACAGGCAAGGCACTTGATATGGCGCTGGCATACGGTCTGGCTATCGGCGGCGCAAGGGCTGGTATCCTGGAGACTACCTTCAGAACCGAGACAGAGACAGACCTTTTCGGTGAACAGGCAGTCCTCTGCGGCGGCGTTTGTGCGCTTATGCAGGCAGGTTTCGAGACTCTTGTGGAAGCCGGCTACGACCCCAGAAACGCTTACTTCGAGTGCATCCATGAGATGAAGCTTATCGTTGACCTTATCTACCAGAGCGGTTTTGCCGGAATGAGGTACTCCGTATCAAATACCGCTGAGTACGGCGACTACGTTACAGGTCCTAAGATCATTACTGAGGAAACTAAGAAGACCATGAAGAAGGTTCTCAAGGACATTCAGGATGGCACTTTTGCAAAGGAGTTCCTGCTGGATATGTCTCCTGCCGGCGGACAGGTTCACTTCAAGGCTATGAGAAAGCTTGCTGCTGAGCATCCGGCTGAAAAGGTAGGCGAGGAGATCAGAAAACTCTATAGCTGGAGCGACGAGGAAAAGCTCATAAACAACTGATTTAACTAATTTACAAACTTTCGGAAAATTTTATACATTTGGTAACTTATAGCTGATTTTACCCGAAAAGTATTATACAAGGCGTTGAAAATTCGTAAAATATTAAAATTTCGTTCATAATTTTTTAATATTTCAGCCATAATTTCACAATATTATCACAATAATATGTTAATATATGGTTAACGGAAATCTTGCCGTAATGCTTATAAAGGAGAAATGAGTTATGAGGAAAGACAGAGATAATTACACCAGAGTCAGGATCTCAGTACCGCAGCTGCTTGGTATGCTGCTTATGTGTGCAGGTCTTATCATCATCATTGCTGCCGGTGCAGGGGCTTACAAAAACGCAACCGACAGTCTGACAGAGAATAACGAAAAGTATCTGGCTGAGGACATCGAAGCTACTTTGTCAGAGGAGGAAGCGTTTGGCAATGATGAAGATGCGTGGGCTGACAGTCAGGAGCAGGTGAAGGAAAGCAAGGGCAATATGAGCGTCCTGCCGCTTCTGATGATCGGTGGAATAATGATACTCGCAAGCGTGCCGCTGTTCTACACATCATATACCGACAAGGGACTGTGGCTGCGCCTGAGAACCAAACATGAGTATGACGACTCCCTTGATGATGATGAAGAGATCGTTGACGATGAGTTCGACTACCCAACTGATGACTATGAGTATATTCTCGATGATGAGATACGTGCAAGGCTTATCGCTGAGCGTGACCGTAAAATAAAGGAAAAAATGAAACAGCGCCGCAAGATGATGAAAATGAAAAAGCGTAAAAAGCTTTGAGAACTTCTGCGGCGTGTTTCAGAGGTGAGATATGAGTGAAAACTACTTCTGCGACGGTGTTGAAAAAGCACCTCAGCGCTCGCTTTTCAATGCGCTGGGACACACCGCTGAGGAAATGAAAAGACCGCTTGTGGGTATTGTTTCGTCCTACAATGAGATAGTTCCCGGACATATGAATATCGACAAAATTGCAGACGCAGTAAAACTGGGCGTGGCAATGGCTGGAGGTACACCGGTGGTGTTCCCGGCTATTGCGGTTTGCGACGGAATTGCTATGGGACATACGGGTATGAAGTACTCTCTGGTCACCCGTGACCTTATTGCTGATTCAACGGAATGTATGGCGCTTGCCCACCATTTCGACGCACTGGTAATGATACCAAACTGCGACAAGAACGTTCCCGGACTTCTTATGGCGGCAGCGAGGATAAATGTTCCGACTATATTCGTCAGCGGAGGTCCTATGCTGGCAGGACGTGTCAAGGGCAGAAAGACCAGTCTTTCGTCCATGTTTGAAGCGGTGGGCGCTTATACCGCCGGAAAAATGCCGATAGAGGAAGTTTGCGACTTCGAGCGCAATGCCTGCCCCACCTGCGGTTCATGTTCGGGTATGTATACCGCAAATTCCATGAACTGCCTGACTGAGGTTTTGGGTATGGCTCTGGGCGGAAACGGTACTATCCCGGCTGTATACTCTGGACGTATCCGCCTTGCAAAGGAAGCGGGTATGCAGGTAATGGAACTGTACCGCAGGAATATCCGACCTCGTGACATTATGACTGAGGCGGCTTTCAGAAATGCCCTTACTGCTGATATGGCGCTGGGCTGTTCAACTAACAGTATGCTCCATATCCCGGCAATTGCCCATGAGTGCGGCATAGAAATAAACCCCGATATGGCAAACGAGATAAGTTCGCATACTCCCAATCTCTGCCACCTTGCCCCTGCCGGTCATACCTACATGGAAGACCTGAATGAAGCCGGGGGAGTGTACGCAGTACTAAGTGAACTGAACAAAAAGGGGCTTATCGACACAAGCTGTATGACGGTTACCGGAAAGACTCTGGGCGAGAATATAAGCGGCTGTGAGAACATGGATCCGGACGTTATCCGCCCCATAAATTCCCCCTACAGTGAGACTGGCGGGATCGCCGTACTCCGTGGAAACCTTGCCCCGGACAGCTGCGTTGTCAAGAAAAGCGCAGTCGCTCCGGAAATGCTCGTTCACCGTGGCAAAGCAAGGGTATTCGACAGCGAGGAGGAAGCTATCAAGGTAATATACGCCGGCGGCATCAAAGCAGGTGACGTGGTAGTTATCCGCTATGAAGGACCTTCCGGCGGTCCTGGCATGAGGGAGATGCTTTCGCCTACCTCAGCTATCGCCGGTGCAGGTCTTGACAAGGAAGTGGCACTTATCACCGACGGACGCTTCTCCGGCGCTACCAGAGGTGCGGCTATCGGTCACGTTTCCCCGGAAGCGGCAAGGGGCGGTACAATCGCCTATGTAAAGGACGGGGACTTTATCTCTATAAATATACCGGAATGTAGTATAACTCTGGAAGTCTCCGAGGAGGAACTTGCAGAGCGCAGAAAGACTATGCCTATCAAGAAAAAAGAGGGCATAACCGGCTACCTGAAAAGGTATGCACAGACAGTTTCCTCCGCTGATAAGGGAGCGATCGTAAACTACTAATATAAAGGGCGTGTTAAAATGGGTATGACAATGACGCAGAAGATACTTGCGGCTCACTCAGGACAGCAAAGCGTTTGCGCCGGACAGCTTATTCTGGCTGATCTCGACCTGGTTCTGGGTAATGATATTACGTCCCCCGTAGCTATCAAGGAGTTCGCAAAACTCGGCAAGGACAGCGTTTTCGACAGAGATAAGATCACAATGGTTATGGATCACTTCGCACCGAATAAAGACATCAAGGCAGCACAGCAGTGCAAGATGTGCAGGGAGTTTTGCGGTGAATATGATGTTACCCATTTCTACGACGTTGGAAAAATGGGCATCGAACACGCTCTCCTCCCGGAGCAGGGACTTGTTAGCGCCGGAAACGTGGTAATTGGCGCTGATTCCCACACCTGTACCTACGGCGCACTTGGTTCATTTTCCACAGGTGTAGGCTCAACTGATATGGCGTGCGGAATGGCAATAGGCAAGGCATGGTTCAAAGTTCCCTCAGCTATAAAGGTAAATCTTACCGGAAAACTCAGGAAGTACGTTTCCGGCAAGGACGTTATCCTCCACCTTATCGGCATGATAGGCGTTGACGGCGCACTTTACCGCTCACTGGAATTTACCGGCGAGGGACTGGCAAGCCTGAGTATGGCGGACAGACTTTGCATAGCTAATATGGCTATCGAGGCAGGCGCTAAGAACGGAATTTTCCAGGTGGACGATATCACCCTTGAATACCTTAAAGAGCATGGTGCGGCTGAGCCTGTTATATATAAGGCTGACGAAGATGCAAAGTACGATCAGGTCATTGATATCGACCTTTCAAAGATCGAGCCTACCGTAGCATTTCCGCATCTGCCGGAAAATGCCCGGACATTCAGCGAGATAGGCGATATCAAGATAGATCAGGCAGTTATCGGTTCATGTACCAACGGCAGACTGGAAGACCTTATTGCGGCGGCTGAGATAATGAAAGGCCGCAAGTGTGCTGATGGCGTAAGGGTAATAATTATCCCGGCAACTCAGCAGATATATCTGGACGCTATGGAAATGGGTCTGCTGAAAATATTCATCGAAAGCGGCGCAGTTGTGTCAACTCCTACCTGCGGTCCGTGTCTGGGCGGACATATGGGCATACTTGCCGAGGGCGAGCGTGCCATAACCACCACTAACCGCAATTTCGTAGGACGTATGGGTCACCCCACATCTGAAGTATACCTTGCAAGCCCGGCAGTTGCGGCAGCAAGCGCCCTGACAGGCAGGATAACAAGTCCCTGGGAGGTAATGGAGATATGAAGTATACCGGCAATGTAATAAAGTACGGCGACAACGTTGATACAGACGTTATAATCCCTGCAAGATACCTGAATACCAGCGACCATGCTGAACTGGCTGCACACTGTATGGAGGATCTTGACACCACATTCGTAAGCCGTGTGCAGAAGGGCGATATCATTGCTGCCGGTCTGAACTTCGGCTGCGGTTCGTCCCGTGAACACGCTCCCATTGCGATCAAGGCAAGCGGCGTTTCGCTGGTCATTGCAAAAAGCTTTGCCAGGATATTCTACCGCAATGCAATAAATATAGGTCTTGCCATAGTTGAGTGTCCGGAAGCGGCTGAGCGCATTGCAGAGGGCGACCGTGTGGAGGCTGACATGGACAGCGGTATTATCCGTGACCTTACTACCGGGGAGGAGTTCCGCACAGAGCCTTTCCCGGAGTTCATACAGAACATTATCGAAAACGGCGGACTGATAAACTCTATCGCTGGCGGAAAATTAGGCTAAGGGGGCAAGGGTATGGAATATAATATCGCACTTCTGCGAGGTGACGGCATCGGCGGCGAGATAGTTGACGGTGCTGTAAGCGTACTGGAAAGAGTAGGGGAGAAGTTCGGGCATACTTTTAAATTCACGCCCTACCTCATCGGCGGCTGTGCAATCGACGCAACCGGCGAGCCGCTGCCGGAGGAAACTGTGAAAGGCTGCCTTGCGTCTGACAGTGTACTTCTCGGCGCAGTAGGAGGTCCAAAGTGGGACAGTCAGCCCGGTGACAAGCGCCCGGAGAAAGCCCTCCTGGGAATACGTTCCGCACTGGGACTTTACACGAATCTTCGCCCTGCAAAACTTTACCCGGCACTCCGCAGCGCATCTCCACTGAAAGACGAAATAGTGGGCGACGGCTTCGACCTGATGATAGTCCGGGAACTTACCGGCGGTATCTACTTCGGAGACCGTGGCTACCGTGAGGGAAAGTACGGTCAGGAGGCTTACGACACAGAAGCCTACAGCGTGACCGAGATAGAGCGTATCGGCAGAGTTGCATTCGAGTCGGCAATGAAGCGCAGAAAACGCCTTTGCAGTATCGACAAGGCAAACGTTCTTGAGTCCTCAAGACTCTGGAGGACTACCATGCACCGTCTTGCACAGGAGTACCCGGAAGTGGAGTACAGTGATATGTTCGTGGACAATGCGGCAATGCAGCTTGTCCGTGACCCGAAACAGTTTGACGTTATCGTAACATCGAATATGTTCGGTGACATTCTCTCTGATGAAGCATCGCAGATAACCGGTTCGATAGGTATGCTTGCTTCCGCATCACTGGGCGACAGTAATCGTGGAATGTACGAGCCTATCCACGGCAGCGCTCCGGACATTGCCGGTCAGGATAAGGCAAACCCAATTGCGACTATACTTTCAGCGGCAATGATGCTCAGGTTCTCTTTTGGCCTGAGCGACGAGGCGGACGCAATCGAGCGTGCAGTAGACAAGGTTCTGGACGAAGGCTTCAGGACTGCTGATATCACCGGCGGAAACTGTGAAGCTATCGGCTGCCGTGAAATGACAGAGCGCATAGTAAACGCAATATAAGGAGGTAATTATCATGATAAAAATATATACAAACAAAGCACCGGAAGCAGTTGGCCCATACTCACAGGCAATAGTTTCCGGCGGAATGGTCTACACCAGCGGTCAGATAGCTATTGACCCGGTAACGAACACTATCACAGCTACTACTATCGAGGAGCAGGCGGAGCAGGTCATGAAGAATCTTGCCGCAATACTTGATACCGCCGGTTCTTCCTTTGATAAGGCAGTAAAGACCACTTGCTTCCTGGCTGATATGGGCGACTTTGCCGCATTTAACGAGGTGTACGCAAAGTACTTCACAGAGAAGCCTGCAAGAAGCTGCGTTGCAGTAAAGACACTTCCCAAGAACGTGCTTGTGGAAGTCGAGGTCATCGCAGAGACAAGTTTATAAGCCAAACCATACTGCCTTGCTGTACAGATATTTCTGACGGCGGGGCAGTTTGTTTATATGCAACAGGCATAAAGTTCAAATAAAAAATTATATAGTTAATATTGACGAAAATGATTATTTATAGTACAATAAGTATATATGCGTGTATGCTTTGCATACCACGAAGGAGGAATACCAATGACTGTACATGAGTTACAGGAAAAAATACTGAAACTGAAAAAAGAAACCAATACTGCTATCCTTGCCCATAGCTATCAGGCAAGAGAAATCGTTGAAATAGCCGACTTCACCGGCGACAGCTACAAGCTGAGCGTCGATGCTACAAAGACCGATGCGGATAATATCCTTTTCTGCGGTGTTCATTTCATGGCTGAGACTGCTAAGATGCTCTCCCCCCAGAAGCGTGTGTTCCTGGCTAACAGGGACGCTGGCTGCCCTATGGCTGAGCAGATGGACAGAGAGCTTATCTCTCAGATGCGTGAGATGGAACCTGACCGCACAGTTGTTGCGTATATCAATACCACTGCTTCACTGAAAACCGTCTGTGACGTTTGCGTCACTTCTTCCAGCGCCCTGCGTATCGTAAGAGCGCTTGACAGCGACAAGCTCCTCTTTATACCTGACTGCAACCTGGGAAGCTGGGTACAGAAACAGTGCCCCGAAAAGGATATCAAACTCCTCCACGGCGGATGTCCTACCCATGCGGCTATTACTGCTAAGGAAGTAATGAAGGCTAAGGAAGAACACCCGGACGCTCTTTTCCTGGTACACCCTGAGTGCGTGCCGGCTGTAGTGGAACTGGCTGACTATGTTGGCTCTACAAGCGGTATCATGGACTTTGCAAAGAAGTCCGACCACAGGGAATTCATCATAGGTACTGAGACTTCTATCTCTGAGCATCTCCAGTACGACTGCCCTGACAAGAAGTTCTACCCGGTAACTAAGAATATAGTATGCCGCAATATGAAACTGACAACTCTGCCTGACGTTTATAACAGCCTTCTCGGTATGGATAGCGGCGAGGCTTTCGAGATCATCATGAGCGATGAACTCATTTCCTCCGCAAGAAAGTGCATCGACGAGATGATAAGGCTGGGCGGCTGATATGAGGGATATTGTCAGGAAATTATACGAAACCGCCAACCTTACAGATGCAGAACTGAAAGCCCTTATCCTGACTGATGACGCAGATGCAGCACAGCTTCTCCGGGAGTACGCCGATGAGGTGCGTCAGCGCTGGTACGGCAGGAAAGTCTTTTTAAGAGGACTTATCGAAGTCTCCTCCTACTGTAAGAATGACTGCCTGTACTGCGGTATCCGCCGGAGCAATAAGGACGCTGACCGCTACCGCCTGGACATGGAGAAAATATTCCAGTGCGCCGAAAATGGCTATGAACTTGGATTCCGTACATTCGTCATGCAGGGCGGTGAGGACGGCTTCTATACCGATGACTTCATGTGCGATGTCATTTCAGGACTGCGTGAGAAGTACCCGGACTGCGCCATAACCCTTTCCCTGGGAGAGCGCAGCGAGGAAAGCTACAGGCGCATGAAAGAGGCTGGGGCTGACCGTTACCTGCTTCGTCACGAAGCCGCAAGCGAGGAACTCTACAGCAAGCTCCACCCCTCGGAACTCAGCCTTGAAAACCGCAAGCAATGCCTGTTTACCTTAAAAAAACTGGGCTATCAGGTGGGCTCAGGCTTCATGGTGGGAGCGCCTTTCCAGACCGCTGACCACCTTGTAGAGGACCTGCGGTTTTTGCAGGAACTTCACCCGCATATGATAGGTATAGGTCCTTTCGTACCCCACCACGCTACTCCCTTTGCAAAGGAAAATGGCGGTACTTTGCAGCTTACCCTGCGGCTTTTGGGTATTCTCAGGCTCATGTTCCCGAAAGTACTCCTTCCGGCAACTACCGCTCTGGGTACTATCGCCCCGAATGGCAGGGAACTTGGTCTGCAAACCGGCTGCAATGTGGTCATGCCCAACCTTTCGCCGGTAAACGTGCGGAAAAAGTATGACCTTTACGATAATAAGATATGCACCGGCGAGGAAGCGGCAGAATGTCGAGGCTGTCTGCAAAGGCGCATAGAGTCTGCCGGCTATGAGGTCGCACAGGAACGTGGCGACTGCATCGAAACAAATACACAGGAGACATAATACTATGAGAGTAAGATTTCATTTGCCCGATTTCGCCGGCAGATATAAGCTGAATATCCTTTTCGCTGACCTGCTGGCAAACCGTCCGGATTTCTTCCGTGAGGGCGTGGAAATTGCGTCATTCTACGGCGTTTTCCCACCTTCCATATGGTACGGCGGACGTACTCAGGGAGGTGTGTGCGACAAGGCGTTCGTGAAGAACGTGCTGAAAGCCTTCAATGACAAGGGCATACCGCTGAGATTTACATTCACAAACCCGGCGCTTGAAAAGAAGCATCTGGCTGACCCGTTCTGCAATATGGTAATGACTATGGCTGACAACGGCATGAACGAATGTATCGTTATGTCGCCGATGCTGGAGGACTATATCCGCAGGACTTACCCCAATTACAAGCTGACAAGCTCAACCTGCAAGCGCATTACTGACCCGGATAAACTCAAAGAGGAACTGGGCAGGGACTACAGTATAGTAGTCGTTGATTACGACTTCAACAATAACTTCGAGGTGCTGTCACAGCTTCCCCGCAAGGAGGACTGCGAGCTTCTGGTAAATGCCTGCTGCGAACCGGGCTGCCCCAGACGTTCCGCACACTACCAGTGCATCGGAGAACAGCAGATAGCCTATAACGAACATATCCGCCGCTATCCGAACGTGCCTTTCCCGGCTGATAAGTACGATACCCAGAATTTCCGTGACTGCCCATATTCTCAGCGTGGCATCTTCGAGATACGCAAGCTGCGTACACACATCTCGCCGGACGATATCTGGGAAAAGTATGTTCCTATGGGATTTGAGCAGTTCAAAATAGAGGGACGTACAGCAAGCGCCCTGAATATCCTTGAGACTTATATGTACTATATGGCAAAGCCGGAGTGCCGTGATGAGGCACGCTTCGCAATGCTGAAGGCTATGGAAAATACCGGCGCACTGACCTACAGATAAGGAGAGAGCGATATGAAAGCAGCTTCGGTATTCAGCGATAATATGGTACTTCAGTCGCACCGCTGCGTGCGTATCTTCGGTGAGTGCGGAGACAATGAGCAGATAACAGTCACCGCCGGAGAAAATACTGTAAAGGCAGTTATCAGCGCAGGACGTTTTGAAGCGCTCCTTCCGCCTATGGACTACGCCGAGGACATTACCGTAACTATCAGTTCTGACAGCGGTGAGTGTATAACATTTACCAATGTGGCTGTTGGTGAGGTTTGGCTGGCAGGCGGTCAGAGTAATATGGAATTTGAGCTGCACAGCGATAAACACGGCGATGAGGAACTGAAAAACTGCGAAAATGAAAAAGTCCGCTATTACTATACTAACAAGATAGCTACAGTTGGTGAGCAGCTTTTTCAGGCTGAGAGCAATACCTGCTGGATGATGCCCTCGGAGCGCAATTCCGTGGCATGGTCGGCGGCAGCTTACTACTTCGCAAAGAACCTCAGCCGGAAGCTTGGCGTTACAGTGGGAATAATCGGCTGCAACTGGGGCGGCACTTCCGCTTCCTGCTGGATGCCGCAGGATTATCTCACAAGACGCAGCGAACTGCGACCGTATATTGACGACTACGAAAAAGCTACCCTCGGCAAGTCTGAGGAGCAAATGAAGGCAGAGTATGAGGAGTACCTTGACTATCAGGGCAAGTGGGAGAAGAAAATGCAGGCGTGTTATGCGGAAAACCCCCACATTTCCTGGGACGAGGTACAGAGAATATGCGGCGAGAACCGTTATCCGGGACCTCCCGGCTGCACGAACCCCATGCGTCCATGTGGGCTTTTTGAAACTATGGTAAAGCGTGTAAGCCCCTACACACTCAGAGGTGTACTCTGGTATCAGGGCGAATCCGACGATCACCGCCCGGACGCTTACTACAGCCTTATGACCAGCTTGATAGAGTGCTGGCGCAAACAGTGGCATGACGAAAGCCTGCCGTTTATAATGGTTCAGCTTCCAATGTTCCGCTACGCAGAAGACCCGGACTACAAGCACTGGTGCATCATACGTCAGGCGCAGATGAAAGTTTTCCGGACTATAAAGAATACAGGTCTGGCAGTTGCCCTTGACTGCGGAGAGTTCAACAATATCCACCCGGTAGATAAAACAGAGGTTGGAAAGCGGCTTTACTTGCAGGCTATGAGCGAGGTCTACGGACTTATGGACAGGAAGGAAACATTGCCGCCTGTTTACCGGGAATTCTATACAGACGGCGCAAAGGCAGTACTTCTCTTTGACAACGCCGAGGGCGGAACTGCGCTTGAGGGCTGGCAGGAGGACTTTGAGATAGCCGGCAGCGACGGCGTGTGGCACAGGGCTGACACGGGTTCATTTATCGGCGATAAGATATGCATAAGCAGCCGGGAAGTAAGCGAGCCTGTTGCGGTGCGCTTCCAGTGGACGAACTACGCCGAAGTACGACTTTTCGGCAAAAACGGACTGCCTGTGCCGCCGATGAATACAATTGATACAGATACAGTATCCGACGGCTCAGAGGGTACAGTCATCAGAATTATTTGATTTTATTTGGTTTTACAGGAGGTGGCGGTCATGTATTATACATTGGTTTTCCGCAATGAGAATGACAAGAACATCTACAACGAATTACAGGCTGCATCTACGCAGAATGCGGCAATAGCAGCCATACCTATCTTTATTAAGACGATAAATCAGGAAAAGCTCCGCCCCGATCCGGACGGTCACTGGGCAGTTATCTGGGATTCCAGAGGCGACACTGTGGCTGTACTGAAATACAGTCACCGCCGCAAACTCTGGAACTGGTGTAAGTATTACGAATAAGGCAACACCGCACAGAGATTGTGGTGCAGATGCGCAGTCAGATTTTACGGCAGATTGTGCATAAATTTCGCAGGCATACTGACGTATGTCAAGAAATTTGTGTGCAAGATGCCGGAAAATATGAGGGGCAGATGTGCCACAAAGCCGTCAGGCGGTCTTTGTGTGGTGTTGCCTTAATAAGAACTTGACAAACCCCTGCGCAATGGTATATAATAAGGTGTAATATGTTAACGGCGTAGCAGTCAGAGTAGCATGGCAAAGGTTTTTCAGAGAGTACCGGGGTGGTGTGACGGTGCATACCTGCTTTGTGAAGTGCGGCTGTCAGCCCGGCAGGGGAACCTGAAGTATCCTGCTGCGTATGCCTGCGTTAAGGGTCAAGAGTAATAAGACGGAGTGGAACCGTGCATAATGCGCCTCCGAGGGTAATAACCTACCCTTGGGGCGCTTATTCTTTTTTAAGGAGACTGAATATGGAGATAATCAGATTCCCTGACAGCGAACGGGTGAACCTGGCTGTTCAGCTTGACGAGCGCTTTACCGCTGTTATACTGCCGGAGGACGCAGTAGCTGTAGTTGCGCCTGAACCGGAGATAGCAGACTATGACCTGCTGCTCTCTGCTGCCGGATTTTTCGGTAAAAAAGGCTTCAATATCCGTTTCGACAGCAACAGCGCCCGTTGGGATTTTGCCTGCCCTAAAAATTACAAGTACATAGAGGACGAGGAGGAGCGCAGGAGCGAATACTACCGTGACGGACTTGCTGCTATACCGGAGTTCCTCACACTCATGGGCTACTTCGCATCAATCAAGATAAACGATATCCTGGGCGAGATCTGGGATTTTTAGAAAGGACGAATACTATGCAGATATATAACTCACTCTCACACAAAAAAGAGGACTTTATCCCCCACGAAGCCGGAAAGGTAAGTATGTACACCTGCGGCCCTACCGTTTACCACTATGCACATATCGGAAACCTTCGCAGCTACATCATGGAGGATATCCTGGAGAAGTACCTGCGCTTTACAGGTCTGGACGTTAAGCGTGTAATGAATATCACCGACGTAGGTCATCTTACCAGCGACGGCGATACCGGTGACGACAAGATGCTCAAGGGCGCAAAGCGTGAGCATAAGACAGTTATGGAGATAGCTAAGTTCTACACCGACGCATTTTTCTCCGACTGTGCAAAACTCAATATCAAGACCCCCGACGTTGTAGTTCCTGCGACAACATACATCGACGAGTTCATCAAGGTAATAAAGTCACTGGAAGAAAAGGGCTACGCTTACTTTGCCGGCGGAAACGTTTACTTCGATACCTCAAAGCTCGATAACTACTACGTTTTTGGTGACTTCAACGAGGAAGACCTGGAAGTAGGCGTTCGTGAGGGCGTTGAGGCAGACGATAACAAGCGCAATAAGGCTGACTTTGCACTTTGGTTCACCAAGAGCAAGTTCGATGACCAGGAACTTAAATGGGATTCACCCTGGGGCGTAGGATATCCCGGCTGGCACATCGAGTGCAGCTGCATAAGCATGAAGAATCTGGGCGAGTACCTTGATATCCACTGCGGCGGTATTGACAACGCATTCCCCCACCACACCAATGAGATAGCACAGTCTGAGGCTTATCTGGGACATAGCTGGTGCAATTACTGGTTCCACGTTCACCACCTGAACACTACAAGCGGCAAGATGAGCAAATCAAAGGGCGAGTTCCTGACAGTTTCCCTGCTGGAGGAAAAGGGCTATGACCCGCTTATCTACCGTTTCTTCTGCTTACAGTCCCACTACAGAAAGTCACTGGTATTCTCCTGGGAGAACCTTGACAACGCTAAGACCACTTTCAATAAGCTTATCGCTAAGATCGCACCCATTGCGGCTGAGCCATCCGGCGATATCGACAAGGCTGAATACGACCGCCTGATGCAGAGTTTCAACGACGCTATGGGCAACGATATCAATACCGCACAGTCCATCACCTGCCTGTATGACGTGCTGAAGTCGAAGGCAAGCAATGCCACAAAGCTGGCTCTTATCGGTGAATTTGACAAGGTTCTGGGACTTGACCTTATCAAGAAGGCTCAGGAGAGCAATTCTTCCGACGAAAGCGACGTTCCCGCAGAAGTTATGGAACTTGTTGAAAAGCGCAAGGAAGCCCGCAAAGCCAAGGATTTCGCTCTTGCTGACCAGATCCGTGACCAGATAACTGCACTGGGCTATGAAGTAAGAGAAACTCGTCAGGGTACTGAGATAAACAAGATCTGAGGCGCTGACGTGGCAAGAATTTACCCCCTTTTCAGTTCCAGCAAGGGCAACAGCACTTTTATCGGCACAGAAAAAGCCGGTATACTCATCGACTGCGGAGTAAGCTTCCGCCGTCTGAAAGCAGCCCTTGACGTGAACCAGATACCCCTTTCGGCAGTGCAGGCGGTGTTCATAACCCACGAACACTCCGACCACATCGCCGGACTGAAAATGCTTACCAAGACTACGGGTCTGCCGGTGTACGGTCAGAAGCGCACTCTGCAAAGACTTTGCGACGCTGACAAGATAGCACCCTCGTCGCCTATCATCGACATGAGCGGTATATCCATATCCTGCGCCGGAAATGAGGTAAGCTGCTTCAATACTCCGCATGATACCATTCAAAGCTGCGGCTACCGCATACGTACCCAGGACGACAAGCTGTGCGCTGTATGCACTGACCTGGGACACATCACCCCGGAAGTGGATATGGCACTTACCGGCTGCCGGCTGGTTCTGCTGGAGGCAAACTACGATGACGAGATGCTCCGGAACGGTCCATATCCGCTGTACCTGAAAGAGCGCATACTGTCCCCGAACGGACACCTTTCCAACAACGCCTGCGGTATCCAGACACGCCGTCTGGTGGAACAGGGGACTACACATATTATCCTGGGTCATTTAAGCCCGGAGAACAACCGTCCTCATATCGCTGACCAGACCGCCCAGAACGCTCTTTACGGTATGGAGCGCAATAAGGACTATCTCCTGGGCGTTGCGCCTATGGAGACTACGGGAGGAGCAGTGATCTTCTGATGAACATTAACCTTATCGTTATAGGCAAGCTGAAAGAGGACTACCTCCGGAATGCCTGCGCTGAGTACATAAAGCGTCTGGGAAGGTACTGCACATTCAGTCTCCATGAACTGAATGAGTGCCGACTCAGCGACAACCCCTCGGAAAAGGAAATAGCCTCCGCCCTGAAAAAGGAGGGCGAGCAGATACGCCGCTATGCAAAGGGATTTATAGTACCCATGTGCATCGAGGGCAAACAGCTCACCAGCCAGGAACTTTCGGAGAAGATAATGGATACCGGCGTAGGCGGCGAGAGTACTGTCACATTCATTATCGGCAGTTCCTACGGTCTTGACCCGGAAATAAAGGCAATGGGCAGCCTGAAACTTTCCATGTCGAAAATGACATTTCCCCACCAGCTTGCAAGAGTAATGCTCCTTGAACAGATCTACCGCAGTTTTCAGATAGCTGAGGGCGGAAAGTATCACAAGTAAAATTGTTAAAAACTATTGAAATTATAGTAATATTATGTTAAAATAGTATAGAGGATCTTCCCTCGCATATTCTGGAAACGGGAGTTGATGTAATGGACGCTTCAGAGTACAAATGTCCGAATTGTAACGCAGAACTGAAATTCGACCCTGCGACGCAGAAGCTTTCATGCGAATACTGCATGAGCGCTTTCACTATAGACGAGATTAAGGCGATTTACGCAGATGCGGAGACTGTCCTTGACAGTGTTTCCCCGGAGGAAGCAAAGGATAAGGACGAATTCGAGGAACATACCAACCTCTACCACTGTGCAAGCTGCGGTGCTGATATTATGGCGGACGACCGTGAAACGGCTACTTTCTGCTACTACTGCCATAACCCTGTTATTCTCTCCGGCAAACTGACCGGCGAATACCGCCCAAGCAAGGTCATCGGCTTCCACATAACCAGGGAGCAGGCGGAAGATGCTTTCAAAAAATGGGTAGGCAAGCGTATGTTCGTTCCCAAGGACTTCAAGAGCGAGCAGCAGCTTGAAAAAATGACAGGTCTGTACGTTCCGTTCTGGGTGGCTGACTGCGATGTACAGTCGGACTTCTCAGGCATCGGAAAAATTGTCCGCTCATGGACTTCCGGAAACTATCACTACACCGAGACTAAGGAGTTTAAGGTGGAGCGAAGCGCAAAGGTCACAACTATAGGTATACCTGCTGACGGCGAAAGCAAGATAGATGACCTGCTTATGGAGTCGATCGAACCCTATGATTACAAGGAGCTTCAGCCGTTCTCAATGTCCTATCTCAGCGGATTCTATGCGGATAAGTACGACATAGACAAGGCGGGAGTATTCCCAAGGATAAAGGAGCGAGCCACAAAAGCAAGCCGTGATGTTATCCACCAGAGCATAGGAAAATACTCCTCAATAAGTACACAGAGAGAGAGCTATAACGTTCAGCGGACGAAGTGGGAGTATATGATGCTTCCGGTCTGGTTCATGACTTTTAAGTACAATGACAAGATATACGAGTTCGCCGTAAACGGTCAGACCGGAAAGCTTGCAGGCACTCCGCCCCTGGACAAGGGCAAACTGAAACTTTTCAGCACGGCGATAGGTCTGGCAGTAGCCGTTATCGGCGGTATTATACTTGGAGGACTGTAATATGTGCAGAAGAATAGTATCATTTTTTGCAGCACTTCTTGTGGCAGCGTTTATGCTTCCTGCTTGTGTGCTGAGTGCATCGGCTGACGAAAAGACAGTCCTTGGTCAGAACGATATCGACCCTTATCAAAGCGGACTGGCTGACTTCTTTGAAAGTGAAGACGGTATGTTCACTGATGCTGAGGAGGAAGGTATAAACGAGGTTATCCGTAAGTGTGCGGAAAAACTGCAAATGAATATAGTCGTCTACATCTCCAACCAGCGCCTTAGCGAAAGTCAGGCAGAGATATTTGCTGACGATATGTATGACGAATACTACGGCGAGGACACTGACGGTGTGTTCTATTATATGGACTTTTCCGGACAGTCACCGGCGCACGACCACATTTCCACCAGCGGAAAGGCAGTACTCCTTTATCAGGATCATATCGAGGATATTTTCTCTGTTATGGATAATTACCTTCCACCCTCCAGTGTAAGCGACTATTCGTCTTATAAGGACAATATCGGCAACGGTATCAAACAGTTCACAGTACTGCTGGAGAAGTACTACAGTGAAGGCGTTTCTGACCCCTTTGCTTATTACTATGACGAGTCATCAGGCAAGTACTTCTACTTCAAGGACGGTCAGTTCATGATGGGCGAGGGCAAGCCCCGTTCGGTAAAGCTTCTTATGTGGGTGATATCATCCGTGACAGGCTTTATAGTGGGATTGATAGTATACTTTGCGAATAAGTCAAGGTACAAGTTCAAGAGTTCAGCAAATCCCGGAGTATATGTCTCAAAAAACGACACAGTCTTCACACGCAAGATCGATACCTTCCTGCATACTCACACTTCCCGTGTAAGGATAGAGAGCAGCAGCGGAGGCGGTGGCGGCGGCGGTCACTCCCACAGCGGTGGTCACGGCGGCGGAGGTCACTCACGTTAAGAACCTGTCCGCATAGGGTGAATGTACGGATTTTCAGGCATAAATTTGTCGGTGGCAAGGCAAAAATCCCCCGACGGGCTGTCGCCCTTCAAGGATTTTTAACGCAGTCACCGGCAAAATTTGACGAAAAGACGTGCATGAATCCCTATGCGGACAGGTTCTAAGTAATGGATAATCCCCTGGTATGGCACTTATGAAAGCGCCGTATCAGGGGATTTTTTACTAATTATGTTGTGAACATCAGCTTCAAAAGTTCGATGAAAATGATACTGCCGTATACACCGGCTATACTGAAAGCGCCCAGGACAAGCAGGCTAAGCAGCATATTCAAAGGTCTTACACCGCCGGCAGCGGATATAACTTCGCTTGGAGGTGCGCCTACACGTCTGCCCTTCTTCATTCTCCTTAGCTGACGCAGGGCGAACTGGAAGTACATATAGTTTCCGAACAGGCAGAACACCGTCCTCATTATTACGTCCAGGGCATTTGATACCGTCATCAGTCCGTTGAGGATGGTGCGGTTTGCGTAGACGTACTCTGCAAGGGCAATGCTGAAAAGGTTAGCGCCGTTTTCCAGTGCGTCGCCCACAAGCATACTTACTGTTGCCGGAAGTGCAAGCAGTACCATTGCCAGCGATGAAAGGATAGTCCATAGCCACATACGTCTGTTAGCAAAATACAAAGGCGGGAACAGGAAGCAGCTTATATTCAGCGATGCTTTCACGCCGAGATCCTTGATACGCTTGAATATGGGGATATAGTATATTGTATTCACCGCTACGAAGTCGGAGACTTCCTTGAGAGTAGCGCCGCCCATATCCTCTTCAGGGTCGAAGCCCAGGTATTGAGCGGACGTGCCGTCTATATTTACAGGCTTGTCTGTAAGCAGGCGAGCGCCGCAGTGCGAGCATACGTCAGAACCGCTTTTGTTCGACGATCTGCACACCGGACAGACTGTCTCATCAGTAGGCATACGCAGAGGAGTTTTGGGGAGTTTTCTCTGCCAAACACCACCCTGACTATGGAGTTCCTGATTACCGCAGTGTCCAAGCTCCTTATAGCACGCTCTATGGTGGGGCGAGCCGCAGTCTGGGCATACTACGATATCGTCGCCGTCCTCAAAGACTTTTTTACAAACTACACAGCTTTCGCCGATAAGATCCATAAATCAACCTCTTTCCTGATCTGGCAGAATATCCGAAAAACTTCCTCTTATCGCCTTTACCAGCGCTTCCGGGGAAAGCCTTATCTGTGTACCGATGCGTCCGCCGCTTATGAAGAACAGCGGAAGCGAAGCGGCACTTTCGTGGACTACTGTAACGAACTGCTTTTTCATACCGATAGGTGTACAGCCGCCTCTGACGTATCCGGTTACTTTGGTGATGTCCTTGACGTGGAGGAGTTCCACCGACTTCTCGCCAACTGATTTAGCCGCTTTTTTCAGGTCAAGTTCCTCCGCCACAGGAAGCAGGAAGCAGTAGAAGCTGCCGGACTTGCCCTGCGCCACAAGGGTCTTGAAAGTCTCCTCAAGGGGCTGACCGAGGGTCTGGGCGGTGTGGATACCGTCGATAAATTCGTCACATTCGTATGTCTGGACAGTATATTCAATTTTGCACTTGTCAAGAAACCGCATTGCATTGGTCTTTAGTTCCTTGCCCATAGGTATCCTTCCTTTCAGCCTGGACTTTGCTGAAAACGCAGCCGCAGTAGTTCTGCCGGTAAAGCCCGTACTTTTTTGATAGTTCGATAGAATGTTTGTAGCCCTCATGTTTTTTGAAGTCGGAGAAAAGGTACTGAATACCGATAGTTTCTGCAAGTTCGCAGCCTTTTTCGTTTATGAAAGTGCAGTCCTTGTGAGGGGATATGGTGAGGGTGGTGGTGAAGAAATCACAGCCCAGTTCCTTAGCTTTAAGACCGGCTTTTTCAAGGCGCAGGGCGATGCATTTCTGACACCGCAGCCCACGTTCCGGCAGATCCTCCAGACCTTTAGCGAGGCTGAGAAAAGGCGCAGGATCATAGTTTTCCTCGATGATCGGGATATCCATACCCATTTCCTTTACCAGCCTTTTCAGTTCGCTGCACCGGTAGTTATACTCCTCCTCCGGGGCGATATTGGGATTATAGAAGTAGAGGGTTATGTGGAAAAGCTCGTACAGGACAGTCAGGGTATGGCTGCTGCACGGCGCACAGCAGGCGTGGAGCAGCAGCGATGGCTTTTCGCCTGACTTACGCAGCTCCTCAGCTTTCTGGTCGAAAAGCCTGCCGTAGTTAACTTTCTGCATTACTGGTCCTCCAGCTTTTTGAGGGCTTTGAGTTCCTCACGGTTAACTCTTATCTCAGCGTCTTTCAGGAGTTTGACCTCGCTTCTGTCGAGTATTACCGGTACTTCTGACTTATCGGTCTTGATACGCAGTTTACCGGTGATGATATTAGCGTCCTCGACTCTGCCCTTAACACCGTCAGGGGTAACAACGACAGCGCCCACCTTCGGGGTTATCTTCAGCAGTTCCTCATAGGCAGCCTGTTCATTTTTCAGGCAGCACATAAGTCGTCCGCAAGTACCTGATATCTTAGTAGGATTAAGGGAAAGGCCCTGTTCCTTAGCCATTTTTATAGATACGGGGTTGAAGTCGCCCATATGTGCTTTACAGCAGAACTCACGTCCGCATATACCCAGACCGCCCAGTATCTTAGCTTCGTCCCTGACACCTATCTGGCGCAGTTCAATTCTTGTACGGAACACAGCCGCCAGGTCTTTTACCAGTTCACGGAAGTCAACACGGCTTTCGGCGGTAAAGTAGAACAGCAGCTTGTTATGGTCAAAGGTACACTCAACGTCGATGAGGTTCATTTTCAGCTTGCGGTAAGCTATTTTTTCCTGGCATACCTTGAATGCTTCCTCCACCAGTTTCTTATTCTTTTCCAGAACAGCCATATCCTCAGCGGTAGCAATTCTGATGATAGGTTTCAGGGCAGAGGCGAAAGACTTGTCGTCGATAGTGCGGTTAGCGATGACAACATCTCCGCACTCCAGACCTCTGACAGTCTCCACAATGACCTTATCGCCCAGGTTAGTTTTGATATCACCGGGGGCGAAGTAATAAATCTTACCCACTTTTTTGAAGCGGATACCCACTATCTCTTTCATAAAAACTCCAATCTCAGCTAATGATGCTGATTATATCCGCACACAGCGCCGCCATAACAACAGGGGCGCTCACATTGCGTTCGATAGCGTTCCAGGCATCACGGGCGGCGTAGTGAATACTTGAAGCCTGACCGGGCGAGATAGTCCCGGCGAGGCGTTTTGCAGCGTCGTGGCAGCAGCCTGTCAGCTTAGGTTCGCTCATTTCAGAAAGTACAGCGCAGTCTCTCATAAGGTTATCCAGCATAGACATAACAGTCCGCAGGTCGTCCTTGCCTGAACCGATAGAGTAAACATCGGCATTAAGTCTGTACTCGTCCTTTCTTATTATACTATCTGCAAGCCTTTTTGTCAAATCTACTTTTTTTCGCAGTCCCTCGTCTACCACATACTGAGTACACAGACCGATATTGCCGTGGAAGCAGCCAACAGCCCTGCGTATCTCGTCTGGCGAGAAGTCGCTTTCCTCGGCAAGTGCCGCCGCAGCTTCCTGTTCAGTGCATGGCATCACGCTGAATGTGACGCATCTTGAGAGTATGGTAGGCAGAAATTCGTAGCGGTTCACGGCGGTGAATATAAAGCAGCAGTACTCCGGAGGTTCTTCGATGATTTTCAGCATAGTGTTCTGGACTTCCTGGGAGAGGTTCTGGCAGTCCGCCATGATATATACCTTGATATCGCTGTTATTGTTCGGGCGGACGAAAGCGTCCTGCTTGACGGCACGAATGGTTTTTACGCTGTAAGTTTCGGACTTTCCGGAAGTAGGAACGTAGGTGATATCCGGGTGAGTGCCGGAGAATACCAGTTTGCAGTTGCGGCATTTTCCGCAGGGTGCGCCGGTTTCGGTGAGGTCGCTGCACATAAGCTGGGCGGCATAGTAGGCGGCGATAGTCTTTTTTCCGCAGCCCTTATCACCGCAGAAGATTATGGACTGAGGCGACCTTTTCCGCAGCGCCATATTACCCAGGGAAGCCAGAAGTGTCTGGTTGCCATAGATAGTTTTCATGTCATTTGCCTCCTTCTTTTACTACCAGAACGGTGTCAATGCCGTAATTCTGGAACAGTGCGATGTGCTGGGAAGTGATGCGTTCGCCGCTTACAGCGATAGGGACAGCCGGAGGGCAGGGGACTTTCACAGAAGCGCATATCCTGCCTTCGGCGCTTGTTACGGGTATCTCCTCCGAGGGCGAGAACGCCGCCTGACGGATACTCATGACCTGTTCAGGCACGGGGAGAGTGAATTCCAGGGCAGCGGGGGCAGCTTTCGGAACATTTTGCAGGGATTCCGCCAGAACGTGTGAAAGCTGGATATATTCCCCGGTAGTATTTACCGGTGACATAAGGAGTATCACCAGTTCCCTGTCAGCGTATTCGCACTCAGCGCCGTTTTTACGCATTTCCTCCGCTAAAACTCTGCCGTCGAATCCGGACTGTGCGGCTTTTATGGTGATATGGAACGGGTCGCCGTCAGTGAACAAAAGCTGTCCGGAGAAGCGCTCCTTGAATTCTCTTATAAGGTGGAGACTGCGCCGGATATCCTCCCTGATGCGCTGGCTGACGTAGCGGCAGCAAAGGTCGAGGGAGTCCATGATAAGGTATGAGGGACTTGTAGAGCCGAACATACTCATGCACTGGCGGAGAATATCTCTGTAACCCGGCTTTGAACAGTGAAGCATAGCACCGCCGGTAAGTGCCGGGAGCATTTTGTGGGCGGAGTCGCAGCATATATCAGCGCCCAGTGCAATGGGGTGCATATTAGTCTCAAAGAACGGCAGATGAGCGCCATGAGCGCAGTCCACCAGAAGCATCGCCCCTTTTTCCTTGCAGACCCGGCTGAGTTCCGGGATATCCGCCATAGCGCCGGTGTAGTCGGGGGAGGTGACGTAGAGGAAGGACTTCTCGTCCAGCATTTTTGCAGCCTTTTCCGGGTCTATCCTGCCGGAGAGGATCCCGCCGGAGTAGTCCGGGATAAGCCAGTCCACTTCAAGGTCAAGGAGTGCCGCCGCATTGAGAAATGACCTGTGAACGTTCCTTACCGCCACGCCACGCCGTCCTTCCAGCTTCATAGCCGCCAGCATAGCCTGTATGCATAGGGTAGAACCGCCGGCTGAGAAAAGCGTATCGGCGCTTCCCCAGAGTTTTGCGGCATTTTCCTCGCTCTGGCGTATAATACCGTCTGCTTCAAAAAGGCTGTCTGCACCGTGTATTTCAGTTATGTCAATGGCGTAAGGCAGCCAGTCGGCTTCGTCCAGTGTATGTCCCTTATGACCGGGCATATGACAGCGGAGCAAGCCAGAATCGTTATATTTATTAAGAAAATCATTTATCGGTGTATTCATAATTTTTATCCTATCAGAAGTAGTATTGCAGTATTCTGAATATCCGCAGTCTTGCCCTGCTCATGGTAGCAGAGACTGACTGAGGAGATATATCAAGTTCCGAGGCGATAGAAGCGATATCCATGCTCTTAAAATAGTATAGCATAATTATTTCCCTTTGTCTTGGGGTAAGCTCATTTTTAATAATTTTTAACAGTATCCTTCTAAGTTTTGCGCCCTCACTTGTGTCATTTTCCTCAAGAAGTTCACGGATATTCTGGTCAAGTCTGCCTGTGAATGTGTCTGAATAGCTTTCTCGTCTTGACAAAGTCAACCCTCCCTGTGGGTATAGTCGGAGAGGATACCGATGACCTCCTGCATATCCTTATGCTCAGTATAAAGCAGAAAAATACGTCTGTCAAGCATCAGTTCCTCCGCTTCCAGGTGCCTGCCGCTGCGGATAAGGGACTTTTTCAGCGCAGAAAGCTCGTCAATGCGCTCCTTTACCAGCTTGCAGCTTCTCTTATACCCCTCGATCATATCAGTATTTCTGTCAAGCATTTGTTTACCTCCTTATCAATTGGTAGAACGTTTGTTCTTTTCTTTTGTAAACTCATTATAGAACATTTGTTCTTTTATGTCAAGTGTGTGCAGACTTATATTTTTGTTTTAACTTGTACTTTTCTCATGCCGGCAGGGACTTTCCCGGCGAATTTGGGGGATATTAAGCAGACATCTGCAAATGTTTACAAAACAGTAACATCAAATTTACCGGAAATTGTACGGAGTGACTAAGTTTTTAAAAGTGTGTAGACAATCCACCGGAAATATTGTATAATGTAAATGTATAAATAGGCGGTGTAATACTGCAATATTCCGCTGTCAGCAGGCAGCTTGTTTTTAGGAGCGTACATCTATGAGAGTTATCACTGGTACTGCAAGAGGCTGCCGCCTCGAATCCCCGGAGGGTCTGGACGTAAGACCTACAAGCGATAAGGTAAAGGAGGGCATTTTCTCAGCTATCCAGTTCCAGCTGCCGGGTGCAGTTTTCCTCGACCTGTTCGCAGGAAGCGGACAAATGGGTATCGAAGCCCTTAGCAGAGGCGCTGAAAGAGCAGTGTTCGTTGACAGTTCAAATAAAAGTATCAAATGCGTCACAGCAAATCTGCGCCATACCAAACTGGACAAGCAGGCTGAGGTCATTACCCGTGACAGCTTTGACTATATCCGCCTTACCGCCCAGAAGTTCGATATAATTTTCCTCGACCCGCCTTACAGACATGGCAGTATACCTATACTTCTTCCGTTAGCTGTACAGAAGCTCAATAAGGGCGGTATCGTTATATGCGAGTACGAAAGAGAAGCACCTACTCCTGATGCACCAGAAGGCTTTGCGCTTAAAAAGCAGTACCGCTATGGTCAGATATGTATAGCTGTTTTCTACCGACCAGGCGACGATGAGGAGGACGATGAAGTATGAGAAGAATAGCCGTATGTCCCGGCAGCTTCGACCCGGTAACTCTGGGTCACCTTGACATAATCACAAGAGCGTCCAAGCTGTTCGATAAGGTAATAGTTCTTATATCAAGAAACGCCGGAAAAAGTCAGCCAAGCTTTACCGCAACCGAGCGTATGCTTATGATAGAAGCTGTTACGAAAGACCTGGATAACGTTGTAATTGATATACTTGACGGTCTGCTGGCAGACTACGTTGAGAGCGTTGGCGCTGTAGCTATTGTCAAGGGACTGCGTGCTGTGAGCGACTTTGAGTACGAGTTCCAGATGGCTCTGGCTAATAAGAAACTTTACGCTGGCGCTGAGACTGTGTTCCTGACAACTGCTGCGGAGAATATGTACCTAAGTTCAAGCGTGGTAAAGCAGATCGCCTACTTCGGCGGCGACATAAGCCACTTTGTTCCGGAACAGATACTTGACGATATAAAGCAGAGATTAATTAAAGAGAGGTAATAACTATGAGTATTGATGAGATCCTTGATGAGATGGACGAATTGCTTGATAAGGCTACAGCTATCCCACTTGCTCCCCATAAGAAAGTGGTAGACGGCGAGAGAATGCGTGAGCTTATCAATGATATTCGCCTGAATATGCCTGCTGAACTCAAGGAAGCCAAGAAGATAGAGTATGATTGCCAGAGAATACTTGGCGAAGCTAAGGAAAATGCTGAGGTAGTGATCCGCAAGGCTGAGGAGCGTGCTTCACAGATAGCTTCCCGTGAGGCTATCGTTGAGGAGGCAAAGAAGAAGGCTGCTGAGATCCTCAGCAAGGCTCAGAACGCTGCCGCTAACCTTACTACACAGGCTAAGGAAGACGCTGACCACGTTACTGCTACCGCAAGAGCAAGCGCTACAGAACTCCAGAAGCAGGCTGCACTGGCTGCTGCTACTATGCTGAAGGAGACTGAGACTCAGTATAACAGAAGCCTGCTGGAAGTACAGCGTACTAAGGAGAAGATCCAGAAGCTTATCAAGAATTCACCCACATTCGGAGAATCTACACCTGGAAGTCAGGAATAAACGCTCATTTAATTAAATTATTGATTGCCGGAACTTACTTTTAATTGTGAGTTCCGGTATTTTATTGCCTGGTATGGTAAAATTATGACTATATTGCTATTAAAAATCCATATAAGTTATTTTATGGCAGTTTCGCACATATCCTATTGACAAAATTAGTGAGAAGTGGTAAAATTAAGTTGCAATTAAAGAATTGATTAATTAAAGATAGGTTGTTAATTAGTTGATTCAATACCCATAGGGAGGAAAGAAAATGAAAAATATCAAACGCATAGCGGCTGGAGTTTGCGCTGTGTGCCTCTGTACTGCTTCGGCAATTCAGACAGGCAGTCTGTCAGGCTCAGCTGCTACAAAGGACATCTCATCAACTATGGAATGGGGCGCTTTAAGAATAGGCGGAGGCGGCTTCGTTTCAGGTATCGTGACAGGTAAGGACGTAATGTATGCCCGTACAGACGTAGGCGGCGCTTACAAGTATAATTACGATACCGAATGCTGGGAGCAGCTCCTGGGCTTCATCAACGAGTCTGACCGTGGCCTGCTCAGCGTTGATGCTATGGCTGTTGACCCTAACGACGATGATACAGTTTACTTCCTCTGCGGCTGTGCCTACTTCTCAGCAGAAAAGACTGTTATCTACAAGACTACAGACGGCGGTAAGACCTTCAAGGAGATCGACGTTACAAGCCTTATCAAGGTAATGGGTAACGGCGACGGCAGACAGTGCGGCGAAGCTATCGCTGTTGACCCTGATGATTCCAACGTTATCTATGCCGGTGGTGACGTTACTTCCGACGATAAGTCCAAGTCTGCACTTATCAAGTCCACCGACGGCGGTGAGACATGGGAGCCTGTTATCGGCTACGACGACCTGGGACTTTTCAGCGAGACTACAAAGTGGCCTACATGGACTGAGACTTACGCTCGTTCCATAACTTCCGACGAGTACAACCACCAGAACGGCGTTGCTGCTATCGCTATCGAGGGCGGCAAGGTTTACGTTGCTACTTCCGCTAAGGGTACTGGAAACGTTCACGTTGCAAGCATGAAGGACGACAAGTTCACTCTGCTCAGCAAGGATCTGCCTACTGACGTATATCCTTCCCGTATCAACGTTGATCCTAACGGCGACCTGCTCATCACCTATATCGCAGGACTTGCTTTCGGCGGCACATCAGGCGGCGGCTACCGCTATTCACCTAAGACAGATAAGGTAACTCAGATATTTGATACAGGCGTAGGTCTTGGCTCTATCTGGGCTGACCCTGAGAATCCCGACCACCTTATCGCAGGAAGCTGCGGAAAGTGGCAGGATCAGGAGTGGCAGGAGTGGACTGACGAACATGGCGCTGTATGGGGCGACCAGTACTTCCGTTCATTCGACGGCGGCGAGACATGGCAGAACTTTACTCCCGGACATACCTCTGGCTGGGGTCAGCCTCTTATTGCTGACTACCTCAAGGACGGCGGCTATGACTGGATAAGAGATAAGGCTATCCACTGGTCTGGTACAGTTGTTACCGATCCCCGTGACCACAACAAAATGTGGATAACTTCCGGTAACGGCGTATTCGTTTGCACTAATTTATGGAGCCAGGATAATGCTGATACTCCTAATGCAAAGCTCCCCACATATACCTTCCACCCGGACGGTATCGAGGAAGTTGTTGCTCTGGACTTCGTAAGTACATCTGACGGACTTGACCTTTCTGCTATCGGTGACTACGACGGCTTCGTTCATGAGTCAGTTGACCAGATAGGTTTACAGTATCAGCCTAACATGGGTTCAACTTCAGCAATCGCAGTTTGCCCCCAGAATACTGATGTATGGGCAAGAATCGCTGAGGGCGACAACGGCGCTGGCTACTACACCACTGACCGTGGCAAGACCTGGCAGCCTTTCACTCCTTCCACTAAGGGCGGCAAGCTGGCTATCGCTCAGATCGACAAGTCCACTTACCGTATCTTCAATACCGGCAAGAATGACGGCGGCGTTGCTTACTCTGATGACTGGGGCGAGACATGGAATTCCTGCGAGGGTATCCCCTCACAGTATGGCTCAAAGCCCACAATGCTCCTTGTAGAGCCTGATGACCCGAATACAGTTTACGCATACGCTACTTACTATAACTCCTCATGGTTCTACTCAAAGACCGCACCTGATGCATCTGATGCACAGTACAAGTTCTGCGTCAGCACAGACGGCGGTAAGACCTTTACTTCCACAGATATCTGTATGTACGACCAGTGCGACAGCGCAGGACGTATCGCATACCTGGGCAAGGGTCACGTTATCCTCGGCGGCGGCTGGTACGGTATGTACGATGTTACTATCAGCGGCGGCAAGGTAACTTCCACAAAGCTTGATGTAAGCTACTGCAAGACTGTCGGCTACGGCGCACCTGAAAAGGCTGGCGGCGTGAATACCATTTACTTCTACGGCAAGCCTGCTGAGTCTGACCCTGAGGGTATCTACCGTTCAACAGATGCCGGAAAGACCTGGGTATGCATCAATACCGACCACCTCTACGGCGGTACAGGTAACGGCAACTTCCTGGTAGGCGATATGGACGAATTCGGCAAGGTTTATATGTCAACAGTTGGCTGCGGTATCATCTACGGACAGATCGCATCTGATACACCTCAGACAACTACAAAGCCTACAACTAAGACAGGTCTCTGGGGCGATACTGACGGAAGCAAGGATATCGGCGTATCTGATATCGTACTTGCACTCCAGTACGCATCAAATAAGACAAAGTACCCCATCAAGGAAGAGAATCTTGAATGGTCTGACTGCAACGCTGACGGCGTAGTAGATGCAAAGGACGCATTCATAATCCAGCAGCTTGATGCAAAGGTTCTTACACAGGCTGATATGCCTTACAAGAAGTAAGAAAGAAGACTCTTATCCGGAGCGCTCTCAGCAGAGGGCGCTCTTGTTATTTCAGCACTTGAAAAGCGTGTCAGGAACAAGTTGTGAGTACGCTTTTGTACGCTTCTTGACATGGGCGGTTTATAGTGATATAATTATCTTTGTGAGCATGGACTGTTCCCGCCTGCTTTTGCAGAAATCCAACCAGGGCAGTCCTTATCCCCAGGAAAGGAGCAGGCTTGCTATGAGTAATTCAATGAATCCCGAGTTTAAAATAAGAGAGGTCGCTGAGCGAATTAAGCTCACCCGTGAGTCAGTAGGTCTTTCCCCTGAGGAAATGGCTGAAAAGTGTGGTATGTCCGTCTATGAGTATAACGCTTATGAGGGCGGAGCTAAAGACTTCAGCTTTACTTTTATCTATAAATTTGCTAACGTTACCGGTGTTGAGATCGCTGACCTTATGGAGGGCGAGTCACCCCGTATCAACAGCTTCGATATCACCAGAAAAGGCGAGGGTCTGCCTATCGCAAGACGCAAGGGCCTTAGCTACCTCCGCCTTGCACCTAAGTTCAGAAACAAGATAGGCGAGCCTTTCCTTGTTACGATACCTTATGTAGATGAAAAATTCCGTGTTCCCCACCCCCATACCCATGAGGGTCAGGAACTTGATATCATCATCAGCGGTCAGCTTAAAGTAAGAGTTGGCGACAATGTGGAAGTCCTTAACGAGGGCGATTCTATCTACTACGACAGTTCCGAACCCCACGATGAATGGGCTGTAGGCGGTCAGGAATGTAAGTTCTACGCCGTTGTTTTCGGTCAGAACCAGCACTCTGCCCACGCTATCTCCAACCTTGAACCTGTTATACTTCCTGGTGTTACCAATTTTGACCTGGCAAACATCGAAAACCCCGTTGCTGACAAGTTCGTGGAACTGACAACTGACGAGCAGGGCGCTCTGACTGCTATCAATTTCAAGAACGAGGAAACCTTTAACTTCGGCTTCGATGTTGTGGACGCTCTTGCAGCTAAATGCCCCGACAAGACAGCTATAATATACGTTTCCAACGATATGGAGGAGCGCCGCTTCTCGTTCGCTGATATAAAGAAGTACTCAAATATGACCGCTAATTATTTCCGCTCTATCGGCATCAAAAAGGGCGATAAGGTCATGCTGGTACTCAAGCGCCACTATCAGTTCTGGTTCTCTATCGTGGCACTTCACAAGCTGGGTGCGATCGTTATCCCGGCTACAAATCAGCTTGTTCAGCACGATTTCACCTACCGCTTCAAGGCTGCTGACGTTAAGGCTATCGTATGTACCGGCGACGGCGATGTTGCACACCAGGTAGACCTTGCTATCGAGGAGTGCGGTATGCCTATCACACGCATGATCGTTCACGGCGAGCGTGAGGGCTGGCTGTCGTTTGATGACGGTATCAAGGATCAGAGCGATGTCTTTGATCGTCCCACTGACCCGGCGGAGCTTTCCTGCGGAAGCGAGCCTAACCTCATGTTCTTCACATCAGGTACGACTGGCTACCCGAAAATCGCTACACATTGCCATAAGTACGCACTCGGTCACTTCATCACCGCTCGCTACTGGCACAACGTTGACCCAAATGGTATCCACTTCACTATTTCCGACACCGGCTGGGGCAAGGCGCTCTGGGGCAAGCTTTACGGACAGTGGCTCAGTGAGACTTGCGTATTCGTTTATGATTTTGACAGGTTCGACGCAAATAAGATACTCCCCATGTTCAAGAAGTACAATATCACTACTTTCTGCGCTCCGCCAACTATGTACCGCTTCTTCATCAAGGAGGATCTGAGCAAGTTCGACCTCAGTTCGATAAAGTACGCTACCGTCGCAGGCGAGGCGCTCAATCCTGAGGTATATAACCAGTTCCTCAGCGCTACCGGCGTAAAGCTTATGGAGGGATTCGGTCAGACTGAAACTACCCTCGCTATCGGTAACTTCGTCGGCATGACCTGCCGCCCCGGTTCAATGGGTAAGCCAAGCGCCCTGTACGATATTGATATTGTTGATCCCGACGGCAACCCCGTCAAGACCGGCGAAACCGGCGAGATCATCATCAGGACTGATAAGAAAGTTCCCGTGGGACTGTTCCTGGGCTACTACAATAACGAGGAAAAGACCAGGGAAGCTTGGCACGACGGCATATACCACACCGGCGACACCGCCTGGAAGGACGAGGACGGCTATTACTGGTACGTGGGACGTGTTGACGACGTTATCAAGTCCTCCGGCTATCGTATCGGACCTTTCGAGATCGAGAGCGTTATTATGGAACTTCCCTATGTACTGGAGTGCGGCGTAAGCGCTGCCCCCGATCCGGTAAGAGGACAGGTGGTCAAGGCTTCTATCGTACTGGTAAAGGGCAAGGAAGGCACTGACGAGCTGAAAAAGGAGATCCAGGACTACGTCAAAAAGCACACCGCCCCCTACAAGTACCCCAGAATCGTCGAGTTCCGTGACGAACTCCCCAAAACCATCAGCGGCAAGATCCGCCGTGCCGCTCTAAAGGGCTGATCTCTGCCTTGGGCTGGTTCTATTGGGGGAAACCCTTTTGAAAAAGGGTTATCCCCCAAACCCCCTTCCTAAAACTTCCAGATTAAAAATTTACCCCTGATATGGCGTATCACATTTGCCAATTTCGGCAAGTTATGGTACGCCATATCAGGGGTAAATTTTTTTAAGCTAAAAGTCTTTGGAAAGGGGGTCTGGGGGGAGAACCTTTCTTCAGAAAGGTTTCCCCCCAGTAAAGCCGCCCGAAGCAGAAATCAGTCCTTTACAGGGAGATCGGACTGTTTGATAAGACCTGCGTCTACTTTCTGGATAATGAAAGCGTCCTTAGCGTCTACAGCGCCGTCGGCATTAACGTCTGCGTTTTTCAGCGCCTCATCGGAGAGGTGGTACTTCTCCTTATTTGCGGCGTACTGGAGTACTGAAACGATATCGGCAACGCTTATTTGCGAGTCAACAAACGCATCACCCAGCATAACACTGCCGCTGCCAGTAGTGACAGTGGAAGTAGTGGTAACGTTCTGTGTTGTGGTTGTGTTACTGACGGTAGTGGCAGTTGTAGAGGGGGTATCAGTGGTAACTATCTGACCGCTTGTCTTAGTACCGCCGTCAAGGTTACTTCCCTCGGTGGAAGCGTAGTTAGCGTAGAAGTCGTTCAGGGAGATACCGTTCTTGCCGAGTGCGTTCTGGTGATCGAGACCGATATACTTACCGCTTGTGGCAGTCTGCCAGAGTGAGGGCTCGAACAGGCTGTATTTCAAGGTATCCCAGTCGATAACTGTACCTGTAGCGCCGTTGAACTGTACGCCCTTCCAAAGTCCGCCAGTATCGCCGGAGTCGTCGTTAAGGCACCAGAATGTGTGGTTGATGTGGTTCTTTATCATATAGTTACGCAGGAGAATGAGCCACTTAACGTTTTTCTCGGTATCGTCCAGCGTTGATGAGGGAGTTGAAAGAATTGTCTTTTCGTCAACAGTTTCCGGGATACGTCCGCCCCACTCACCGATAAGCAGGGGGTACTGGTCTTTGTCAACCAGGTAAGCCCAGGTGTCGTACCAATAGTCGTCCAGGAGTGTCTGCTCGTCGAAGTCCTTATTGAACCATGTCTGAGCGCTTACTATCGGGCCGTAGTCGTGGGGAGAGTAAACTATCTGGCTTGTACCAGCCTTAGGAGTTACAGGGTACTTAGCAACGCCACGGAGGTTACCGCCCCACCAAGCGCCATGACCCTCGAAGCCCTCGTTGCCCTCAATAAGGATAAGTGCATGGGGGTTCTTAGCCAGGATAGCGTCAGCGCAGTCCTGAGCGGCTTTTTTCCAGTTATTGGGAGCGTCGGAGTCGTCCCAGATAGCGTCAACAGGCGCACCGTCGTAGGTACTGTGAGGCTCATTTTTCAGGTCGAAGCCGATAAGGGTATCATCGTTCTTGTAGTTGTCGGCGCACCATGCAAGAGTCTCTATCCACAGGTCAGTGTCAACCATAACGTCTTTAAAGTTGGTCATTGTTTTGCCGTACCAGATACCGTAGTTATGACCGGAGTTATTTGACTCAGGGCTGTGAATGTCGATGAACATTTTAATGCCGTACTTCTTGCACTTAGCCAGGAGTACTTCAAAAGTCTGCTGGCTGTTGGCAACAGAGCCGTCGGGGTTGATAAGGTCAACGTTGATGCTGTAGGAGGGGTCGTTGTTGGGGTTTACGCTCTTGATAGGCAGGGGCTCGCCGATCATCCAGCTATAGAGAAGCTCGGTGGATACGGGGATTCTCAGCACGTTGATACCGTAGTCAGCGATCTCACGAACCATATCGTCGATATCGCCGCTCCAGAGGTAGTGGGGAACGTTCTCAGTGCAGTTGAAGCCGAACCAGTTCGCACCGGTGAGCCATACCTCATTGCCGTTCATGTCGTAGATGCGGCTGCCTTTGACTGTGAGCCAGTCGTCGTTGGTGTCGTCCACCGCAGAAGCTGCCATAGGAGCAGCGCTCATGTAAGCAGGAGCGATACCTGCGGCTGCTGAAAGTGCCATAACAGCAGCGGAGAGCAGAGAAGCGGTGGTTTTTGCAATTTTCTTCATAGTAATTCCTTCTCTCTGAACGCTGATATTTTTTTGAAGCGTTCTGTTAGTTATATTGTAACATCAAAAATCGCAGATGTCAATGGATTTTGCGTGAATTTACCGCAAAAAAAGAGCATCGCAGTACTTACTGCAATGCTCTGTGATACTACATTTCCTCATGTATGACACGATAGAGTTCCTGGGCAGTTTCAAGGCTGACACCTGCGGCGCTGCGAAGCTGTTCAGGGTCGGCAGCCTGCAACTGTTCTTTAGTACGGTAAAGCAGCATGAGCCGTTCCAGTTTTTTCTGACCTATTCCCGGCACGCTCAGTATCACTGACTGATACGACCGTTTTTTATGCCGTGAATGCATGAACGCAACTGAATAACGGTGAACCTCGTCCTGTATCCGTGTGACCATATCGAATGCGGCTTTCAGGTTATTTATCTGTATCTCACGTCCGCCGGTAGCTATGGCACGGGTACGGTGCTTGCTGTCCTTGACCATGCCGAAAAGGGGAATATTCAGCCCCAGTTCACGCATTATAGGTGCAACGGCATTGACATGACCTTTACCGCCGTCAAGGAGTATCAGGTCGGGAGTGCGTGTGAAGAACTCGTCACCCTCCTGGCTGACGATATGCATAAGCCTTCTGCGGAGGACTTCCTGCATACTGCCGTAGTCGTTCTGGTATTCCTGTTCCTTTATCGTGAACCGCTTGTACGCATTTTTCAGAGGTCTGCCGTCCTCGAATACCACCATTCCGGCGACCATTGATTCCGAGGAAAGGTTTGAGATGTCGTAAGCTTCGATATACTTAGGCGGATGCTCAAGCCCCAGGCTTTTGCCAAGCTGTTCCAGGGCGATGACTTCCTTGCCGGTGCGGTTATTTTTCAGAGCGGCATACTCAGCGCTGTTGTCCTTTGCAAGCCGGAGAAGTTCCGCAAGCTTGCCTTTCTGTGGCTGGTGGAGAACGGTTTTCCTGCCGGTCTGCTTTTCGATCATGGCTTCGATGAGTTCGTGTTCCTCCGGGATATGGTCAACTATTATCGTTTTCGGGATATCCTCTCTGCCGTGGTAGAACATCGCCATAAAGCTGCCCAGAATATCCTCGCCCTCGGACTTTTCCAGTTCAAATACAGCCTTGTCGAAAAGCCGTTTTTCCCGGTACATCAGCACCGAAATATACAGCCCGTCATAGAATTCCGCAATGCCGATAATATCCGCAGAATCCACACCGCTGTCGATTATCTTCTGCTTCTCGGCAGCTTTCCGGACAGCGGCTATACGGTCACGGAGCATTGCAGCTTTCTCGAAGTTCAGTTCCTCGGCAGCCTCCTGCATTTCCTGTTCCATGCGTTCCACGGACTGAGCGCTGCCGGATTTTATAAAGCTTACAGCCTGATTGACTGCGCTCTGGTAGTCTTCTTGGGATATTTTCCCCCGGCACACACCCATACACAGTTTGATATGGTAGTTCAGGCAAGGTCTGCCCTTACCGAAGTCACGGGGGAAGACTTTGTGACAGGTTGGCAGCATGAATACCCGGTTCGCCTCGCTGACTGCCTCACGGGTAATGAATCCGGAGGTGTATGGACCGAGATAAGTGCCGCCGGCTTTGGTATTCTTCTCGTTGGTGATGCGTGGGAACGGCTCATCGGAGATGCGTATATAGTGGTAGCCCTTGTCGTCTTTCAGCAGGATATTATATTTCGGCTTGTGCTGCTTTATGAGACTGCACTCCAACAGCAGCGCCTCAAATTCGCTGTCGGTAACGATGAAGTCGTAGTCGTACACATGGGAAACCATAGCCGCAACCTTCGGCAGGTGGTCGGGGTTTTCACGGAAGTAACTGGTGACACGGTTTTTCAGGTTTTTAGCCTTACCGATATAGATTATCGCCATGTCCTTGTTTTTCATGATGTAAACTCCCGGCGACGTGGTAAGCTTGGAGGTTTTCTCACGCAGATAGGGTAGTCTTGGATTCATAGTGCCTCACTGTTTGTTGAAGTATTTTATACCGGCATCGGGGCGGAAATATGTTCTGATGTAGCCGTCTGTTGAGAGTATAACGAACTCGTTTGTAGCTTCGATATAGTATACGCCGTCGCCGTCCTCAGCTTCGGTCTTGTAGAGGGCATCAGGGTTATTGATAACGTCGCTTGCGCCCTGTTCATATTCCTCAGCGGACTGGTAACCGAAATCAGCCGCAAACTCATCGCCGTGCTTCTCAAAGTGGGAGTTAAGCAGTTTCTTGCTGCGGAAGTGGTACGCAACATAAGTACCGTCATCGTAATCAGACCATGACTCAGTAACGTCCTCAGCGGCAGTTGTGACGGTATCATCATCTTCCGCTGCGGCAGAAGTGGTCTGAGTGGTGGTGGACTTTGTTTTTGTTGTGGAAGAAACAGTTGTCGTTTCGGCAGCCGTTGTTTCAGTTTCAGCAGCAGACTCAGTTTCAGCCTCGGTGAATATCTGTAACTGCTGGCTGCTTTGGGGTTCTGGGGAAGCAGAACGATCCGCACCGCAGGAACTCAGCAGCAGAGTTGCTCCTATCAGGGCAGAAAAGCCAGTGACCATCATAATGTTTGCAGCAGTGATTCTCATTTATGCACTCTCCTTTGCTTTTTCTTTGATTATACCGCATATTGTGAAAATAATCAACAGCCTGGACTAAATTGTAACTGAATGAACCGTTTTGTAACAGAAGCAGAGGTATCCTGTAGCGGATATATCCATAGTGAAAAGAAGCGCCCGCAAAATAAAGGCAACACCGCACAGAGAGCGCGGTGTTGCCTTAATGACTGACAGTGCTATATCAAGATCCAGATGTGCGCTATCACAAAACCCTCTGACCATTCACTTTCAATGAGAACTGACTATCCAGGATTCTGGCAGCCTGTGAACACATAGTCATTCGGTTAAGAAATATATCAAAATATTCATACATCGTACAAATGCTCTCATCAATTGTCAGATAGAGCGTGATCCGCTTTTCTTCCAGACCATATCTGAGTCTTGTTGCTGTTACTGCATAATTCACACGATCGTGTATATCAAATAGCATGGGATCTTTTTCACGTACACGGCTTCTTCTAACATCTGTTTTGTCTGCGATTATCAGTGCCGCAGAGATTGGATCGGATGCAACTCCGTCAGACTCATCGTGGTTAGCTATAGCAGAAACGATCCGAACACGATCTGAAATTGTCAGGTCGGTTTCCTTCAGGATCTCATTTGCTAACAGAGCGCCATACTCCGCATGATGGTTCCTGTTGATCGCATTACCTATATCGTGCATAAAGCCAGCGATCTTGGCAAGTTCAATCACATCTTGTCCGTATTTGAAGGCTTTCAGCAGATCAGCAGCTCTGTTAGCAACCAGTTTTGTATGGGCTGTTGAGTGATCTGTGTATCCCAGTGCGTCTAAAACAATACTGCCTCGCTCATAATAGGCAAGTATTTCTTTGTTTTGAACTATATCTTCATATGTCATGTTAAACGCCCCCTTCTTCTGAATTACGATTCTTAGTAACAATTATAGCACATCATTGAAGTTCTGTCAATAAAAAAGCCATAGTACTTCTGAACTTACATCAGAAATACTATGGCTTGAAACTTCTTTATGAGTAATTGCGCTAAAACGGGTGCTGGATATACTCTTGTTTAGAAGCAGTATATTAGTACATACCGCCCATGCCGCCAGCAGGCATTGCAGGTGCAGGATTCTCCTCAGGGATATCAGCTACCAGGCTCTCTGTTGTCAGAACCATTGATGCAACAGATGCAGCGTTCTGGAGTGCAGAACGTGTTACCTTAGTAGGATCAACGATACCAGCAGGGATCATATCTGTATAAACCTCGTTGTAAGCATCGAAGCCGTAGCCTACCTTGCGTGAACGTGTGATCTTGTCAACGATTACGCTGCCCTCAAGACCTGCGTTCTCAGCGATCTGGCGAACAGGTGCTTCCAGAGCCTTGAGAATGATCTTAGCGCCGGTCTTCTCGTCGCCGTCAAGAGTGGGGATAAGCTTTGTAACAGCAGGGATAGCGTTGATGTAAGCAGTACCGCCGCCAGCAACGATACCTTCCTCAACAGCAGCCTTAGTAGCAGCCAGAGCGTCCTCGATACGCAGCTTCTTCTCCTTCATCTCTACCTCAGTAGCAGCACCGACCTTGATAACTGCAACACCGCCAGCCAGCTTAGCCAGTCTCTCCTGGAGCTTCTCACGGTCGTAGTCGGAAGTAGTAGTCTCGATAGAAGCTCTGATAGCAGCAACTCTTGCCTTGATAGCTTCGCTGTCGCCAGCGCCGTCAACGATGATAGTGTTCTCCTTCTGGATAACGATCTGCTTTGCCTGACCAAGCTGCTCGATAGTAGTCTCGCTCAGTTCCAGACCCAGTTCTGAAGTGATGACCTCGCCGCCTGTGAGGACTGCGATATCCTTGAGCATTTCCTTACGTCTGTCGCCGAAGCCGGGAGCCTTGACAGCAGCAACCTTGAAAGTACCTCTCAGGTTGTTGAGGATAATTGTTGTAAGAGCCTCGCCCTCAACGTCCTCAGCGATGATGACCAGCTTCTTGCCCATTTTAACGATCTGCTCCAGCAGGGGAAGGATCTCCTGGATAGATGAGATCTTCTTGTCAGTGATAAGAACGTAAGCGTCGTCGTAAACAGCCTCCATCTTGTCAGCATCTGTTACCATGTAAGGTGAGATGTAACCACGGTCGAACTGCATACCCTCAACTACTTCGCTGTAAGTCTCAGCAGTCTTGCTTTCCTCCAGAGTGATAACGCCGTCAGCAGTAACCTTTTCCATAGCCTCAGCGATCAGCTTACCAACGCTCTCGTCAGCGGAAGAAACTGTACCAACTCTTGCGATATCGTCAGAACCGGTAACAGCCTTGGAGTTCTCAACGATAGAAGCAACAGCAGTATCAACAGCCTTAGCGATACCCTTCTTGAGGATCATGGGGTTAGCGCCGGCAGCGATGTTCTTCATACCCTCACGAACGATAGTCTGAGCCAGCAGAGTAGCGGTAGTAGTACCGTCGCCGGCAGCATCGTTAGTCTTTGTAGCAACTTCCTTAACGAGCTGAGCGCCCATATTCTCGAAAGCGTCCTCAAGCTCGATGTCCTTAGCGATAGTAACGCCGTCGTTAGTGATAAGGGGAGCGCCGTACTTCTTATCGAGGACAACGTTTCTGCCCTTAGGGCCCATAGTTATTCTTACTGTATCAGCCAGCTTGTCGATACCTGCCTGGAGAGCCTTTCTTGCATCTTCGCCGTACTTAATATCCTTAGCCATAATTAATTAACTCCTTTACTCAAATAGTGATGATATATCCGGCTTAGTCAACAATTGCCAGAATGTCTTCCATTCTTACGATGATATACTCCTCGCCTTCCAGCTTAACGTTAGTGCCGGAGTACTTGGAGATGAGTATCTTATCGCCCTTCTTAACTTCCATCTTAACGTCGGAAGTACCGGGGCCTACCTCGATGACCTCAGCGAATTCGGGCTTTTCCTTAGCTGAACCAGTGAGAATGATACCGCTCTGAGTAGTCTCCTCAGCCTCAGCCATTTTAACAACGACTCTGTCCTGTAAGGGTTTGATTTTCATAATATAGTAACCTCCTGTGAAAGAATTAAAAGCTTGTTTAGCACTCTCACTCTCTGAGTGCTAATTATATTTTACCACCTTTTTGGAATAAATCAAGTAGGTAGAAGCATTTTCAGCGTATTGTACAAAACTTCACGCAATTTGTTTAATCATTGGAAATCTAATAGTGCGATATACCCTGATAAAAAATATGGAGCGCCGCCAGTATATCCGGCAGCGCTCCATAAATAATTATGCATTTTGGATCATTAATTATGCATCAAGCCACAAGTCCCGAACGCTCGATACCCTCGGTGAAGTACTTCTGCAAGAAGACATACATAACGAGTATAGGCGTGATCGACAGCAGACAGCCGGCTTCTTTCCATACTATCTGCTCACGGGGTGAGATCTCAACAGTAGCGGAGTTGAAAAGTCTCAGCTTCAGCTCAGTGTCAAGGTTCTGGAGCATCAGCGCAACGGTCTTTGTGTTGGTGAAGAATGTGGAACTTACATAGTAGTCATTCCAGTACCACACCACAGAGAAAAGGAATACTGTCAGGAATGATGATGCGGCGTTTGGTACCATTACCCTTACGAATGTCATAAACGGACCGCAGCCGTCGATATACGCTGCGTCCTCCAGTTCTCTGGGCAGACCCTTGAAGAACTGGCGGAATATGAGTATCATAAGTCCTGAGCGGATACCGTTTCCAGTAAGGGCAGGCAGATACATAGTCCACATGGTATCAATAAGGTTAATGGAGAAGCTTCCGAAGCCGAAGTATCTGAACTGAGTATACAGCGGCAGGGAAATTACCTGTGTGGGAACGAGTATCATCATTACAACGATACCGAACAGCAGACCCTTGCCCTTGAACTTGAATCTTGCGAAGCCGTAGCCTGTTATAGCGCAGGACACTACCTGTACCAGTGAACAGCCGATATTCAGCAGCAGAGTGGTTTTCAGGGTGTTAACGAAGTCCATAGCCGTCAGTGTCTCTTTGAGGACATTCAGGGTATAGTGTCTGGGTATCCACATAACAGTGGGGTCGGTCATGTCGCTTCTCTCACGGAACGTACAGCTTACCATATAGATAAGCGGATACAGGATAACGAAGCCCAGTCCGAACAGTATCAGGAAGCGGAAAAACGGCCAAACCTTATCCATGACGGCTTTTCTGCGGACGTAAGCCCTTTCCTGTTCCGTCATACTCTCCATGCGCTTTTTCTTTGCCTCTTTGGGAGTAAGTCCGCCGCCTATCTCGCTTTCGCTCTTTACAACAGCAGTACCAGTATCAGTCATATTTTCCACCTCCTTAGTCTACTTCGTAGTAGATGAACTTGTTTACGATGAATGTCACCAGACCGATTGCCGCAAGGACTATAGCGAAGTATATCCACGCCATAGCAGATGCCTCGCCGAACTTCCAGTCCTCCTTCATAGCCAGTATACGTCCCATAACGGTATTTGTAGGGCTGGTGAAGGAGTCGATAACGGTGAAGATCAGGTTCGCCAGGATAAATGGGCTTACATAGGGGAAGGTTATCTTCCAGAAGTACTCCCATGCGGTAGCGCCCTCGACCTGAGCGGCTTCTCTTGCGGACGGGGGGATATTCTGGAGTGCCGCAAGGAAGATGAGTATCTGTATACCTGATGCCCATACGATGCCGAAGATATTGTCCGCAACGGTGGAAATCATGGTACTCATATTATCGCTGAGACCGTATATTCCAAGGAACTGGAGCAGTTCGCCTACCAGGTCGGTAGAGAACATTGTGGAGAACTGTGAAGCACCGGTATTTCCGGTAGAACTCATATCGCCGTTGATAATCTTGTAAACCGGACCTGTAGCGATGATTACCGGCAGGAAGAATATCGCACGGGCGAGGGTCCTTCCACGGAACTTCTGGTTGAGGATAACTGCAATGAACAGCGAGAATATCAGAACCAGGGGAGTTTTCCACAGAGTTTCCAGGAGCATATTTTTCAGATATGTGGTATAGTTCGGGTCAGCGTTGAGTACGAATGAATATTTATCCAGTCCAACGAAAGTAGTTATCATCTTACCTTCGCCGATAGATACTTCATTGAAGGAGTACCAGAAGGACTTTACCAGCGGTATCAGGAAGAAGAACAGTGTTCCCAGCAGCCACAGACCGATGAAGCCGTAGCCATAGAGGGCTTTGCGCTTTTCGTAGGAAAGCTTGTGCCTTTTTGCAGTATTTGCAGCCATCAGAATCTGATACCTCCTTCCTGTTCATATTCAGCAAGAGAAATGTGCTTGCCGTCGTAGTCGATAGTTTTTTCTTCCAGGTCAACCTTTACCACAGTACCATTTGAGTAGGTAGTAGTTATAAGGTTGCCGTCGTTTTCGGTCTTATAGTCACGGATAACAGCACCGCTGACCTGGTCGAGAAGTGGCGAGAGCAGCTTGTATTCAGCCGCCGCAGTATCCACCCAGTTAGCATAGTTAGCGTAGTAATAGATATCGTAGGAAGTGTCTTTCAGAAGGCTTGTTTCCTCGTATATCATATCATAGCTGAGGTTGCTTCCGGTAGCTGCTGCCATAAGCAGGAGGGTCTCGGAGTCTGCATCAGCATTAACAGCGGTAGTAGAGTAGGGGATAATACCATGCATAACTATCTGGTAGAATGGGATATCCTCGTTGAAAAGGTCGAACCGGCTTGAGGTCAGCGGAACGTTCTTTATCTGGCTGACGTATGGCAGGGCGTAGGCATTAGCGCCGTCAGCCAGGATGCCGTCCTTCATGCTTCCGGAAAGCTGTGCATACGCATCAGTCAGCATACCCATAGCGGTATACCTTGAGATATTCTTCTTGCCGTAGTCACCGTAAAGTGTGGTAGTAAAGTCGCCCAGTGAAGCACCTGTGAGACCAGCCTTTGAGTAGTTGTCGGAGATATTGCCGATGACTTCTCCGAAGAAGCTTGGTGAAAGCTGAGACATATTCTTCTTGAATCCGTCGGGGATACCATAAGCACGGTCATAGCTTACTATTCTGGAATACGAACCGGACACTCTTACAGTAGTATCTGTGAAGGAGTAGTAACCGTTTCCGGAGTAGAAAGTGCGGTTATCGGTAGCGGGGTAAAGCTGCCACTGATTATCGGAGATAAGGGAAGTAAGATCGTTAAAGTCACTCTTTCCGCCGAGTTTTCCGGCAGGCTTTGCCTCGGTGTCTACCTTGCTGCAAATTCCGTCGTTAGTCCAGCCGTTGTAGGATACGGCGATCTCGTCAACGCCGTCATTTTTGAGCTTTGTGAGTATCTCAGAAGCCTGGTCGAAGCTTGTGACAGACTGCTTCATAGTCACCGGGATTCCGAGGACGGGTTTCTTTTTAAGAGTACCGCCGTAAAGGTCGAGGTACATCTGAGAATCGTTGTTTCTTGCAGTTACCTGAACTCCGCCTTCGGTGGTAAGGTAGTCTCTGTAGCGCTGTGCAACGTCAACGTAGTCAGCGCCTTCCTTTGAGATGGGGTAATAGAGGAGTTCGATATCATCGCTCTTTATATCGCCGCTTTCAAAGACGGTGAGTTTGTCGCTGTTGTTGCCGGACATATAGAATGTGTCAGTACCACGGAGAATGAAGGTGAAGTTACAAAGGTTGTAGCTGCTGTTTGACTGCTTTGATACCTGAGTAGACAGGTAAGCATTCGAGTCGCCCTTTGAAGCCACTACCAGCATAGCGTTATCCTCACGGACAATACCGTATACCGGCAGGTATATCTGTTCAGTAACAGCGCCCTTGGTTGTAGGAACAACGGTGAGGTCGTTGCCGTAGACACGCTGGGTGTAGGCGTTGGTGTCCATAGTTTTCTGGTTATTGAATCTTACCAGCGCACCGCTTCCGTCCGGGATAACGAAGTAGCCGTCCTCATCGGAGGAAGCAGCGCCGAAAGCGCCCATTATCGTCATTTCAGTGGCGATATTCTCGCTTTTCTCCTCTTTTATCTCAGAGACTTTCAGCGAAGCTTTCAGGTGATCCTTTTCCAGTGTATACTCAACCGGGTATGAGAAGCCGGCACTGGCGTACTTATACTCAACACGTATTCCGTTGGTTATATCACTTACCTTAACCTCGCAGTCGTCGGTATTTGAGCGCACAACGTTGTTATTTGAACGCTTTGCCGGGATACCATAACGGAGGACATTTGAGGAGCGCAGTTCATTGATAAGCAGCGGAGTAGCTATCTTGTCACGGGTAGAGCCGATAGGAGAAGACCACCAGATGTACTGGGTGTCCTTATTTTCCAGACCGATCATAGCACGTCGGTCGTCGATTATCATGCGGTATTTGCCATTGTCAGTGCCGTAGCGGAAAGTGCCGAGTACCTGAGTTCTGTCGGAACTGAGCCAGATGAAGTTATCATCATCGCCGAAGAACATTTCATAGTCCTCGTAGTAGCTGCCGCCGTCGTTGTAAGTGCGGACGACATTTTTGTACTTTTCGTCCATAAGGGTAAGCACATCGCCCTTAGAATTGCGGAAAACATAGGGGTCGTCGATAGAAGATATGACCTGTAGCACCTGAGCGGGCTTGGTGAGTTCCTCATCTATGTAGAGGAGAAATCTCTTAGCCTCGCTGACGTACAGCAGACCGCTGTCGCACTTGCTGCTGTCCTCGAAGCTTGCTACAGCCTCGCCGGTCTTTTCGTCCACAGCCACAAGGTCGCCTAGTTTTTTCAGATCGCTGATAGTATCATCAAGGGCTTCCTGAGCCTCGGTGTAATCCTTTTTCTTTTCGGGTTTACCGCCGTTTGCTTCCCAGATCTTGTCGTCGAAGTCCTTGTCCTTGCGGTAGATGTCGAAGCCGTCCACATTGCCTATTTTTTCAAGATACTTAACTATATCAGCGGATTCAGCCTTGATTTTTTCCTCAGTTTCCTTGAGTTTGACTTTTTCCTGTTTCTGCTCGCCATCAGCAGAGGTATCGCCTTCAGTCTCCTCAGCGGTATCCTCGGTAGCTTCTGTCTCAGCTGATACATCTTCCTCAGTATCAGCGTAAACATTGCCGGATATGCTCATAGTAGAGACAGCCAGAAGGCACAGCAGAAAACGTTTCAGATTCTTTTTCATTACCATACCTCCTGTCATACCCTGATCCTGTAGGAGATCTCGGTGTAAATAGTTGAAATGAAGATGTACACCTGCTGGATAAGTGACATAAAGAGTACCAGCAGGAAAAGCATTATCAGCATAGCCACTATAGTGAGTATTATAGCGAAAACGGTCTTGCCGAAGGAATACTGATGCACCGACTTGATAGCTGAGAACAGGAGTATTCCCGACCAGCCAACGCCGATGAGGTAGATCGCTTCAATAAAGACATACTCATCTCTGATGAGGATATGTGAGAGGATAAGGTTTATGAACACCTGGGCGATATAGGGTATAAGCGCATAGGCACTGTATATGCAGATATTCCGCATAGTACCCTCGCCGTCCAGGAGGGTGCATATTGACCAGTTTCCCACTACCCACGCCGCAAAGAGAACGATACTCTGGACGATGTAGGGGATTATGTTGAATGTTTTATCGTAAGTAACGCCGAACTGGAAGCCGTAAAGTCTGCCGTTGGCGATCTGAGAGAGGAACAGCAGGAATACTATACCGAAAGCGATTTTCAGCGAGCCGGATTTTTTCCAGCGCATATCCTCGAAGCCCTCGACGGGGTGGGTAACGGCGTGTTTGACCCACTCACCGGGTTTAAGATCCATCATAGTACTATTCCTCCTCCTTTCTTCTCAGGTGTCGGCTTTCCTGAGCCTTAGCCGCTTCTTCCTGGGCGGCACGCTCCATTTCAGCCTGTTCAGCAAGAGCCGCTTCACGTCTTGCCAGCATTTCACGGACTGCCTCGGCACGTTCTTCCTCAGCAAGCCGTTTGGCATCGAGTATCTCACGGCGTTTCCGGAGCTGTTTGCTGAGTATCACCAGGGCGATGCCTGCCACAACTATAACAGCTACAAGGTAGCCGAAATTAGCTTTGAGCCAGTTCATACGGTAGCCCTCGAAAGCCTTGTTGTATATGGAAGATGCGTCTGCAAGTTCCGCATACTTCATAGAGCCTTCGTAGTCAGCCTGTCTCAAAAGGGCAAGTGCTACGCCAACGTAAGCACGGCGGAAGTTACCGTCACGCTTGAGAACTTCATACCAGGGCTCAAGTGCTTCTTCGTAGTAGCCGGCGTTGTGGAGTGCGGAAGCCTGGTGGACTATCTTGCCGAACTCAGTCTCCTCGAATATAGTAACTGTATCCTTCTGGGAATCCACAACATAGAGGTTATTTCCCTTTGATTCCAGTGCAGCAACGTGGTCGAAGCCGCCTACCTGTTTTGCAAGAGTACCTGTAATGAACAGCAGGTTGCAGTCCTCGTCATACTGGAAAACTCGTCCGGTAGTGAAGTCCAGGCAGTTGATATTTCCGTCCTCAGCGATGTCGATATCGCATATAGCCGGGGCAAGGAGTTTATTCTGGGAGGTATCGTACATAGGTGCATAGTCGCCGAATTTAAGGTCGAGATTTGCGAAGATGTTGTTGCCGGCGGCATTTAGTTTCTTGACAGTATCAGTAGACTGTGTAGAGGAGGCAGTACAGGTGAAGATGAAGTCGCCGTCGATATCGAAGCTTGTGATACCGGTGGGGACGTTTCTTGCACGTCTTGCCTTTTTCTCCTCGCTTGTGAACAGGCTTGTGAAGTAGTTGCCGATTATCTCGGCGGTAGGCTGCACACGGTTTGCGCCGTAGAAGCCTGTGAACTCACCGTCCGGGCTGAACATAGCCGCACCGGTGGTGATATTGTTGAGTACGACATAGACGTTTCCTGCTTTGTCTGCGATAACACGCTGGGGCAGGAAGGTACGCTTCTGGTCGTACACCTCAGAAGTGGGTTTGGTTATCTCGCTGACCACGTTGCCGTCCCGGTCGCTTATGAGTACACGGGAATTTTCGTTATCGGCAATATACATAAGGTCATTTTCAGCGGAGATGTAAATTCCCTGGGGATTTTTAAGAGTAGTGGTCTTTCCGTCGGGCATGGTGAACTTATCGTACACCTTCACCAGATTACTGAAATCTGAATCTATGGCAACGATGCGGTTGTTGCCTGAATCCACCACATAGAAAATGTCGTTATGGTCGTAGAATATGTCGGACGGTGACTCGAAAGCGCCCACGCCCAGATCGTTTCCGGAAACGCTGCGGTCTGCGATATAGCCAGCCTGAGAGGGTATCGCCTCGCCCCAGCGGTCGTAGTTGTAGACATCGTAGGCTTCACCGGCAGATGCGTAAAGGGAGGAAGCAGTCCCTCCGATAAGCGCACCGGCGAACACCAGCGATAAAAGTTTCTGTAAAGTCTTTTTCACTTGATTCACCCTTTCTGTGCGCTCAGTCCTTGATACCTGAGTGAGCCATAGTTTCGATGACCTGACGCTGTGCCAGCATGAATACCACGATAGGGGGTATAAGCACAAATACTGATACAGCCGAAGCCACGCCTGCACGGGCAAGACCAGATGCAGCAGCCTGAGCCGCAACGGTAGTCAAGGTCTTGTACTGCTCCTGGAATACTACTGTACCTGTCTGGATATTCCATGCAGCCTGGAAAGCGAATATGATAAGAGTCATAAGCGCCGGTTTCTGGTTTGGCATTACTATCTGCCAGCATATCCTGAAAAGTCCAGCGCCGTCCACCTTAGCGGCTTCTATCATAGCGTCAGGGATCTGACCGATAGACTGCCTCATAAGGAAAAGTCCCATAGGAGAGGCAACTGAGGGGAGTATCAGTGCCAGGGGATTGTCGATAAGTCCCAGCCTTGCCATGACGATATACTGCATGATGTAGATAACGTTAGACTGGTAAAGCAGGGCGATAACGATGATGCTGTTGATGAACTTGCTTCCTGGGAAGCGGCACTTCGCCAGGACGAAAGCCGCCATTGAAGCGAAGATGCACTGCAAAACAGTTACCGAAAGTGTTACGGCGATACTGTTGAAAACGTAGCGGGAAAAGGGAACTCTGTTCTGGCTCATGGCGCTGAACATATCGCTGAAATTCAGGAGAGTCGGGCGCATGACGTAGAGTTTCGGAGGGTAGATGAAAAGTTCCTCCACGGGCTTTATCGACATAACGATAGTAAGGTATATCGGGAAAAGCATGAACAGACCCAGTATGGTAAGGAAGGCAAAGATAGCGATAGTGCCGCCTATTTTTCTGCCAGCCTGTTTATTTGAAGCCTTCAGCTTCATTGTGTTGACCTGTGCCATCAGCTTACCTCCTTAGTCCATATATTTGCTCAGTACACGGCTTATAAGCTTGTTGAGCAGGTACATTACCACGAAAAGGACCATACATATCGCAGAAGCGTAGCCCATTTCGTAACGTACCCAGCCGTAGTCATAGGCATGGGTCATAATAGTGTGTGCCTTGTAGTCTGTACTTGGGAAGCCGACGAGATTCTGTGCAACAGTACCGGCGGTAAATGAACTTACTATCTGCATTACCGCAGCAAACATAAGCTGAGGACCCATTGAGGGGATAACGATGTAGATAAGTTCCTGCCAGCGTGTGCGGATACCTTCGATAGCGCCGGCTTCGTACATAGACCTGTCGATATTCTGGAAACCTGCACGCAGGGCAAGGAATCCTGCACCCAGGGATATCCAGAGCTGTACTACTATAGTAACTCCCAGGACATAGTTTCCGTCAGTGAGCCACTGTATAGGTGAATTGATAAGACCCAGGTTAATAAGGAATGAGTTGATGTAACCGTTCATATCGCCGCTGAATATTATCTGCCATACGGTGAAGATATTCGCCATAGAGGGCGCATAGAATACCAGCGTGAAGAAGGTCTTGAGTTTGGGGTGGAGTTCGTTAATGAGCCAGGCGAGCAGGAAGCAGAGAACGTAGCTTACCGGGCCTGTGAAAAGTGCGAACACGATGGTCACTCTGATAGATTTAACAAATATCTTATCTGAGAGGAACAGCGTGGTGTAGTTTGAAAGACCGATGAATTTAGGTGCTTGTGCCATATTGAAGTCGGTAAAGCCCATAGGAAGGGACATTACAACAGGCACTACAGTGAATACGATAAAGAACAGCATAAAGGGGGCAAGCATCGCATAGCAGGCTTTATTCTGCTTGACGGAGCGCCACATCATCGCACGCTCCTCCTGCTTAGTCCTTCTGCCGATCTCCTCTTTTGATAACTGAGCCAAAGCTGATACCTCCTTCCTTAATTTTCAGCGGTGGGCAGACCCAGGTTCTCACGCTTTCTGGTGATCTCGTCGTTGATATCACGGTTATACCATATAAGCGTATCACGGGGGTTCTCCATTTCGTTTACAGTTTCTCTGAAAGCGTTCATGATATTTCTGGTAACGGCGTAGGACGAGGGGATAACGGGTATTTCCACAAGTTCCTGCTGCTGGTCGGAGAGTCTGTCGAACTCGTTGTGTGACCATGAAAGCTGGGAAAGAGCGTCCAGGTTAGCGGTGTCGAAACGACCCATAGTACCCAGCAGACCCTCTATCTGAGTGCCGTAGTGTATCTGAGTTTCCTTTTCGGTGAACCACTTTATGAACTCCCAGGCGTTTTCCTTGTTCTGGACTTTCTTGAAGATAACAGCGCCGGAACCGGAGGAATTAGCTGCATGGGAGATAGTGCCGTCGTCACGGAGAGTACCGGGAACCTGACAGAAGTTCCACAGACCCTTTATTTCCGGTGATGCAACTGCAAGCTGATTGAAGAAGGTGTAGTTTGCGATGACTATGGGATATTCGCCCGTCCTGAAACGGCTAAAAGCGTCGTAGGACTGAACGAAACTGTACTTTGTGTAGAAGTCAGTCCATTCCTCGAAGGACTGAACGGCTTCGATACTGTCGAAGTTGGACTTTGTCTGGTCGTCGGTGTAGTAATTCAGACCCTTCTGGAGCAGAAGCATAGCAAAGGTATGACCTGCCTCAGTAGCGGGGGAGATATTAGCCGGCGGCAGGATAAGTCCCACGTTCATATAATTCCTCTGGAGCGCCGGGAGCATATCAATAAGCTCAGTCCATGTTTCCGGAGGAGAGGTGTAGCCCAGTTCCGTGAGAACGTCAGTCCTGTAGAACATCATGGGGAAAGTCTGGCTGATAGGCAGACCATAGGTCTTGCCGTTATACTGGTAAGGTGTAAGGGCATTTTCCTGGAATCTGCCGGTAACGTCACCGAAGTCACCAAACTGGTCAAGGTCAACCAGCAGGTCACGGGCAGCCAGGTTCACGGGGAACTCACCGCCCAGGAACAGCGCCGCATCAGGGCCTTTTCCGGCGAGAGTAGCTTCCACAACGCCGCCGATAACGAGGTTTACGGAGATCGGGATACCAGTCTCCTGCATGAAATCGTTTTCAGCCATTTCCTTGACTACCTGTGCCTGGTCACGTCCCAGGGATACCCACACATTGATAGCGTCCTTGCCGGTAACGTCGGAGAGGGTTGTGTAGTCCTCGAAGAATGAGCCGAAAAATCCCTTTGCGGAGAAGCCGATAGCCTTGCCAAGTTTCTCGTCAGCGCTTTCAAAACTGCGGTCTGCGGAGGCGAATTCGATATAGTCCACTTCAAGGGGCTGATCTCTGTAGTCACGCATCCAGGCGGAGATCGAAGCGATGTAGTCCTTTATCTGGGAGAGGTAAGCCGGAATTTTCAGGGGCTTCTTGATACACTTGTCCAGGATAACGGTCATATTTTCCAGCGCAGAAGCTTCTGAACCAGCAGTTCCGGAGAGACTCTCGATCTCGCTCTGAATGTCCTTTAGTGCCTGGGAAAGCCGCTTGAATTCGTCCACCAGTTCCGGTATCTTCTCATGAACGTAGTAGTCGGTGTACTGATCGGGGGAAGGACCTGTTATCATGAGTATCTTGCGGTAGTAGTTATTCAGGTCAGCAACAACGTCGTCCAGTTTCCGCATAGAATCACCGATCTCGCCGGGGACACATTCCATAGTAATGGTGTGGTCGCTGCCGGCATCGAGGTAAACGTAGACTGCATCGCCGTTTTCAGTTTCCGGGGAAACAACGTTCCATTCGGTGTTGTAGAAGAAACGTACCTGGTCAAGTTCCTTGCAGGGAACTTCGCCGTCGATGTAGATACGCCTGTTGGAATAGAATCCACGCATCACGTTCTGGCGGGACTTGATACCTATTTTATACCAGCCGGAAGAACCTATCTTCTCCTTGGGAATAGTCCAGGTAACGGATTGCAGGGCTTTTTTCCAGTTGCCGCTGCCGAGGGTGTTGTATACTACCTTTACCGGGTCAGAGGGTGACACAAGGTAGCTGGAATTATCGTAGGTCGGATAGAGGGTGGAATCCGACTTGTAGTCAGCGGATTCTCCCTCGATACGGAACAGGTTTGAGGGGGTACTTTCCACGCTGACAGAAGCACCTGCTGAGGAGACATACTCGCTGTAGGACTTCAGCGCTTCGGGGGTGTAAAGCTTTATCTTCTCGATCGCAAGCTGCGCCCTTTCTGAGGAAAATCCCAGGGTATGCTTGCCTTTTTCCAGGTAGAAGAAAAGTGGCTCACCAAAAAGACCGTCCACGTCACCAATATCGCACTGCTGCCACATACCCTTCTGAACCTGAGAGGGGCGGACCTGGTTGCCTCGTGAATCGGTGTAGATGTCGGCCTCGTTTACCCAGACACGGTTGAGAGTAATACGGGAGGCTGTGTCATAGGGGGTCTTGTCGTCGATAGTGAGCGAAAGTTCTATCTGAGAACTGTTTGACTCCATAGGGAAGTAGCTCATATTCAGGCAATAGATACCTGTTTCGGGGACATTTATCTCATAGGAAACGTTGCCGTCGCTGCTTTCCCAAATGAGAGTATCATCACGGAGATCATTGTCGTCGCCGAAGCTTCCAACAGAAAAATCGCCGTTTGAAGCGGACTTGTAGTCTGCGCCAGCCAATTCGATAACGGCATCAGGGCGCACTTCTCCGCAGTACTGGTCGTAGTAGTCACTGTAAGTAGGGATACCTGTGTCAACAGGCTCGATGTAGTAGTAATCATCATCAGCCGAAACTGCCGCCGAAGCAGAAGCCGCCGCAGCCTGAGAGTAAGCCGGGACGGTCATGCCAGCCGCCATGACGCAGGACAAGATACCCGAAGTGACATTCAGGTATAGTTTTCTTATATTCAATTATTCTCCACCTTTCCCGCAAAAGCGTGAAATGAGGGTATCACGAAAAAACCTGCCAGGAATTCCTGAGAGGGTAAGACGCAGATGCCCGGAAAACAGACCTTACACAGGTATGCAGAGATTGAGAGGGGGTTCTGCAAAGGTGTCAGGTCTGAAAAAGACTTCTTTCAACGCCGGAGAGAGAAGCCGTCAGCATCGGTGTATTTAGTTGTTCCGAACTTCGGCTGCCTATGCCGGACGTTCAAATGCAGCAATAAACGCTGCAAATCCTTCCTAATAAGTATAACAAATTTCATCACCATTGTCAAGAAAAACATGGGTATTTTTGAAATACGGGCGATAAAAAAACAATATGGCTGTTAACTGGTAAAAATATATTACGGAAATATATAGTAGTTTTGCCTGTGAATTTGCTGATTATGAAAGCGGATTTGTGCATATATACGAATATGACAAGTTTGCTTTGCAAGCACTTGACAAGTGAACTTGGCAGTGGTATACTATGTACATGATATACGCCAAGCGAACTTGGCAAAGGAGGATTTAACTATGAATAAGGACGAAATTTTAGCAATGAGCCGTGAGGAAAACAAGGACAAGCGCAAAGACCCCTATGAGCTTGAGGTAGCATCAAAAAGCTCAAATGTAGCACTGATAGTTTCCGCAATAATCGCTGGTATACTCTATTTAATGGAAATGATAATCACCGGCAACGAGAACTATTCTCTCTGGTCAGTATTATGCACAATGGACGCAGTAATATATATGTACAGAGGAATTAAACTGAAGAACAAGATGAATATATTCTGCGGTATCTTATGGCTTGTTCTGGCAATAGCGTCCGGAGTAAGCGCTGTCAGCCACATCATTCAGAACCGATTATAATAAGAGGTGGAATATGGACGATAAACTGATACTTCGCAATAACCTGAAACAAATACGCAGCGAGAAGAAGATATCCCAGGCACAGCTTGCGGAAATGGTGGGCGTTTCAAGGAATACTATCAGTTCTATCGAGACAGGGCAGTATCAGCCCACAGCAAAGCTGGCGCTGATACTCTGTATCGCACTGGACAAGAAGTTCGAGGATATATTCTTTTTTTAAAGGTATAAGTTGGCAATAATTGCCTTGACAAAATTGATATACTGTGCTATCATTTAGTATAGCATTTACTCAAAAATGTTTTTTCTTTTACGAAAGGAGTGTGACTTATGGAAAATGTTCTTGAAGTTAAGGCACTTTCTAAGCAGTACACAAAAGTTCTTGCCGCCGATAAAGTCTCATTCGAGATTGGCAAGGGCGAGATATTCGCTCTTATCGGGCCTAACGGTGCCGGCAAGACAACTACGATCCGTATGATCTCAACTTTGCTGACACCTACTGACGGTGATGCGATAGTTGCTGGTCACAGCGTTGTCAAAGAGCCTGAAAAGGTCAGGGAATGTATCACGTACCTCCCTGATGAGGCAGGCGCTTACAAGACAATGACCGGAAATGCGTATCTCCGTTTTATGGCTGGGCTTTTCACAAGTGACCCGAATAAGATAAACGAGTACGTCGAGCGTGCCGCTTCTATAAATAAGCTGGGCGACAGGCTAAAGGAAAAGATAGGTACTTACAGCCGTGGTATGATAAGAAAGCTGCTGCTTTCCCGTGCGGTAATGACAAAGCCGACACTTGCCATTCTCGATGAGCCTACCAGCGGTCTGGACGTTCTCAACGCTCTGGAAATACGCAAGACTATCAAGGAACTTGCCGCAAACGAGGGTATGAGCTTCCTTATTTCCTCACATAATATGCTGGAAATAGAGTTCATCTCAGACCGTGTGGGAATTATTGCCAAAGGTCACCTCCTCGTTACCGGAGAGGCTGCCGAACTGAAACAGCGCTATAACGCCGAAAACCTTGAGGAGGTATTTGAAAGGGTGGTGAAGAATAATGAAGTTCTTTAATCTTCTCCAGAAGGAACTCCGTGAACTTATCAACGCTCAGATGCTCGTAAGCCTTGTGGTGATGATGTTCATATTCATGATGATGGGCAATATCATGTCCAGCACCATCGAGGAAGCCACGAAGAACAGCTATAATATCACACTCTGCGACCGTGACGGCTCTGAAATGTCAAAGAGTATCATCAAGGCTATGGAGGAATCCGGCGCTGAGATAAAGAACGTTACCTCAGAGGGCGATGACTACCCGGCTATCCTTGACACAAATGATACCAATTCACTGGTAATTATCCCGGAGGGCTTCGAGGCTGACCTGAAAGCCGGCAATAAACCGGAAATAATCAGCGTTACTCGTCTGGAATCTGCGGCAATGATGTCGAATATCTCCTCAGACAACTCTGTAACAATAAGCTTTATCAAAAGCTGCGTATCAAATGTTGTTGCACGGGACGCTGGTCTTAGCGTAGATCAGATACAGCAGATAGACGACCCATTCACTGTAAAAGATAATACCGTAGTCCACGGAAAATCAGCAAATGTTCAGGCTACATCTGTAATGTCAAGCCTTATGATGCAGAGCGAGATACTGCCTATCATTGTTTTCATACTCATCGTGTTCACCTCACAGATGCTCATAAACGCTATCTCAAACGAGAAGATCGACAAGACCCTTGAAACTCTCCTTTCCGCACCTGTTTCCAGAACCTCTATCCTGGGCGCAAAAATGCTTGCAGCGGCTATAATCGCCCTGCTCAATGCAGTGTTCTACATGGTGGGATTCAGCTCAATGATGAAGAATATGGGCGATAGTATGAGCGTGAACATGGGTACAGAATCCATTGCACTGGAGGGAATCACCAGTTCCGGCGACGCAATGAAGCAGCTTGGTCTTACACTCAGTATGTCAGACTACCTGCTTGTTGGATTGCAGCTTTTCTTCACTATCATGATCTGTCTGTCAGTGTCCATTATGCTTGGTTCACTGGTAAACGACACAAAGTCCTCACAGATGGTAATCATGCCGTTGATGATGATGGCAATGGTACCCTACTTCATTTCGCTGTTCGCTGATGTGAACTCCCTGCCTATAGCAGCAAAGATCATCGTTTATGCGATACCTTTCACACACACATTCTCCGGAATCAGCAACCTGATGTTCGGTCATACTACAATATTTGTAGGCGGACTTATCTACCAGATAATCGTATTTGCGGTATGTATGTTCTTTGCAGTAAGGCTGTTCAAGTCAGACAAGATACTTACAATGTCGCTGAACTTCGGACAGAAGTCACGCTTCAAGAAGAACACAGCTACAGAGGATCAGTAAAAGTATCTGTTTATTATCAACAAAACGCCCCTGGGTGCAACATATAGCACTCAGGGGCATTGTTTTTATATGCATACATACTTAGGGTCATTGTTTACCTTTTGCAGGTGGCTGCTTATCTTTTCACAGCACAGGTCGTCACCGATGACGATAAGCAATGCCTGACCGGAATTTACCGGCGAGACTTCGGTTTTCTCCGGGGTCGCATTGATTTTCAGGATACCATTTGAAGTGGGGAGAGCGCCTTTGATGCGGAAAATCTTACCACATTCCTTGTCGGAGAGGATAGAACTGATAGTCTTATCTATCATATCCTCCGGTATATCCAGGTGCATGAAGTAGTGGACGCTGCTGCTCATCATATCCGGCGCAAACCGCTTAACGTAAGCGGAAGTGCGGTATCCGGCGTTCAGGAGTGAGTCCATGTCGGCAGGGGAGAGTTCCTCCCAGTCCTTGATGAACATATCCTTTTCCGTGAACCGCCGTGTACAGCTGATATTCTCCAAAGCGCAGTTTATCCGTGCAAGGAGTGAATCTGTATCCGGTGGGTACTCCTTGATCTTGCTGACAACCAGTTTTCCGCAGCAGGCAGCCTCAGAAGCCAGCAGGTAGTCCATTTGCTCCGAGAGGTCTTTCATGCCGCTGTCGATAATGGTCAGCACCGTGCCAGCCTCAAACCACCTGTCTATTGGGGATTCATGGAGTGTATCGAAGAACTCGTCCATGTCGTATATGCCGGAGGGTTCGACGATGACCCTGTCGAATCCCTGCATACCCAGAGTTATAAGCTGAGTGCGGAAACGGCGCTTGTGACAGTCAGGGTCGCCGCCGCCGGTAATCATGGCAAGCTGGCAGTTATCGCCCTGCAAGTCACGGAGCATCATCATGTCCACGTTAACAGCGCCGAAGTCGTTTTCGAGAATGGCAATGCGCTTGCCCTGACTGAGCAGGTGCTTGGCGTAGTGCCGGAGGAAAGTAGTCTTACCTGAACCGAGAATTCCGGTAATAAGGTCGATTTTTGTCATATTACTGCTCCAATATCTTGTAAAGTATCTTGTAGAGGAACGCTGCTTCTTCCGGTTCAAGCTTAACGCAGCCGCCTATCTCGCCAGGGATGCAAACCGCCTGGTCACGGAGGTCAGCGCCTTTCTGCGTGATTTTGACGATGAGTACACGCTCGTCCTCCTGGCTGCGCTGGCGGACGATAAGCTCCTTGCTCTCCATATTTTTTAGTACCGGTGTAAGTGTGCCGGAATCCAGGTAAAGCAGTTTGCACAGTTCCCTTACAGCCACTTCCTTTTTATCCCAGAGAACCAGCATAACGATGTACTGGGTGTACGTCAGGTCGAGTTTATCCAGGAAAGGGCGGTATTTCTTGATAATTTCCCTTGCACAGGCATAGAGTGGGAAGCAGAGCTGGTTCTCCAGTTTCAGGGGGTCAAAAGCTTCACTCATGCGTTCTGAGCCTCATAAGCTTCTCTTACAGCCAGGCAAAGCTGGTCAGCGCAGGAAGTAGGTCTTCTGCCGCAGGTATTGCCCTTGAGCTTGTCCTCAATCTGGGAAACAGTCCAGCCGTCAACGAGTTTGGATATAGCCTTGAGGTTGCCGTTGCAGCCGCCGAGGAAAGAGATATTAGTGATAACGTCGCCCTCGATGTGGAAGCTGATCTCCTGAGCGCAAACCATATTAGTCTTGAAAGTATAATCCATAGTGATCCTCCTTTAAATATACGCAGGTGAATTATGGTGAATGATACTCAATATGATTGAGTTCAATTAAATTGTACATCACAAATGCAAATTTGTCAAGTACACACCTGTAACTTCGGCATAATGCACAACTTGTCTGCTTGTATTATATGCATAATACCAAAAAACACGGGACACTAAAGGAAGTGTCCCGTGAAATAACTTATGCGATAGAATTTGTAAGGGGTACAGTAGGATGCTCAGCAGGAGTTTCTGTCTTGATAATAGTAACGTTATTGTAGCATTCCATACCAGTACCAGCAGGGATAAGCTTACCGATAATAACGTTCTCCTTCAGACCCAGCAGCTTATCACTCTTACCACGGATAGCAGCATCGGTGAGTGCCTTTGTTGTTTCCTGGAAGGAAGCGGCAGACAGGAAGCTGTCGGAGTTAGCGGAAGCCTTTGTGATACCCTGGAGGACAGGGCTGGTCTGAACAAGCTGGAGTCCGACCTCGCCACGGTCGATCCTCTCCTGGATCTCCTCGTTAACAGCATCGATCTCCTTGCGGTCAACCAGAGTTCCGGGAAGCAGATAGCTGCTGCCGGTCTCCTCGACCTTGATCTTTCTAAGCATCTGGCGAACGATTACCTCGATGTGCTTATCGTTGATATCAACACCCTGGAGACGGTAAACCTTCTGTACTTCGTTGATGATGTAGTTACGTACAGCCTGAGCGCCCAGGATATTAAGGATATCAGCAGGGTAGATGTTACCTTCGGTAAGACGTGTACCCTTTTCGATAACTACGCCGTCCTTGATCTCCTGACGGATCTTGAGATTGTAGGGGATCTGGTAAGCGTCGAGTTCTTCGCCGGGATTATCGGGATTGAGGATATGGATAGTATGAGTAGTCTTAACTTCCTCGATACGAACCATACCGGAAACTCTTGTAAGGATAGCAGCACCCTTGGGTCGTCTGCTCTCGAAAAGTTCCTCAACACGGGGAAGACCCTGTGTGATATCTTCCGCATCGGCAGAAGCAACGCCGCCGGTATGGAAGGTTCTCATTGTAAGCTGTGTACCAGGCTCACCGATAGACTGAGCAGCGATAACGCCGACAGCTTCGCCCACTGATACGATGTTATTGAATGCCAGGTTAGCACCATAGCACTTAGCGCATACGCCGTTCTTAGCCTTACAGGTGAGTACGGAGCGTATCTTTATTCTCTCAACGCCGGACTCTACGATCTTCTTAGCATCAGCGTCGGTGATGAGTTTATTTCTGGAAACGATGAGTTCGCCGGACTCGTCACGGAGGTCTTCAGCCAGGAATCTGCCTACAAGTCTCTCCTCGAAGGGCTCAACGATCTCCTTGCCGTTGGTGATCTCGTAAACCTCGATACCCTCGGTAGTGCCGCAGTCTTCCTCACGGATAATAACGTCCTGAGAAACGTCAACAAGTCGTCTTGTCAGGTAACCTGAGTCAGCGGTACGCAGCGCAGTATCAGCCAGACCCTTACGAGCGCCTCGTGAAGCGATGAAGTACTCCAGGATGTTAAGACCTTCACGGTAGTTAGCACGGATAGGGATCTCGATAACGGCACCGGAAGTATTAGCGATAAGTCCACGCATTCCGGCAAGCTGACGGATCTGTGAAATTGAACCACGGGCACCGGAGTCAGCCATCATCCAGATAGGATTGTAGCGGTCGAAGTTAGCCTTCAGAGCGTCTGTAACAGCGTCATTGGTCTTAGTCCACAGGTCGATGATCTTCTTGGACTTCTCACCAGCGGAGATATAACCGTAGTTGAACTGCTCAGTGATCTTGATAACGTTCTCGTCAGCCTTAGCAAGGATCTCCTTCTTCTGGGGAGGAATAGAAGCGTCGCATACAGCAACGGTCAGGGCAGCTCTTGTGGAGAACTTATAGCCCAGAGCCTTGATGCGGTCGAGTACCTCAGAAGTGGTGGTAGTACCGTGGATCTTGATACATCTCTCGATGATATCAGAAAGCTGCTTCTTGCCGACCAGGAATGCAACTTCCAGGTCGAACTGCTTATCGGAGTTAGTTCTGTCAACGTAGCCCAGATTCTGGGGGATATTATCGTTGAAGATAAGTCTTCCCACTGTAGCGTCGATGATCTTGGAAACCTTCTTATCGCCGATATCCTTGGTAATTCTTACCTTGATATTAGCGTGGAGTGAAACGTCATGCTCATAGTAAGCCATGAGAGCCTCATTAACGTCACGGAATACCTTGCCTTCGCCGGGTTCACCGGGCTTAGCCATAGTCAGGTAGTAAGAACCGAGTACCATATCCTGTGAAGGAACGGCAACAGGCTTACCGTCTGAGGGCTTGAGCAGGTTATTAGCAGCCAGCATAAGGAATCTTGCCTCAGCCTGAGCCTCAGCGGACAGGGGGAGGTGTACAGCCATCTGGTCACCGTCAAAGTCAGCGTTGAACGCAGAGCATACGAGGGGGTGAAGCTTGATAGCACGGCCTTCAACCAGGATACGCTCGAATGCCTGGATACCCAGACGGTGGAGCGTAGGCGCACGGTTGAGCATTACGGGGTGATCCTTGATAACGTCCTCCAGAGCGTCCCAAACCTTATTGTCGGCACGGTCGATAAGTTTTCTTGCGGATTTGATATTAGCGATAGCCTTCTTGTCCACCAGTCTCTTGAGGACGAAGGGCTTAAAGAGTTCCAGAGCCATTTCCTTAGGAAGACCGCACTGGTACATCTTCAGCTCAGGGCCAACGACGATAACGGAACGTCCTGAGTAGTCAACACGCTTACCGAGGAGGTTCTGACGGAAACGTCCCTGCTTACCTTTAAGCATATCGGACAGTGACTTCAGGGCACGGTTGCTGGGACCTGTAACAGGTCTGCCGTGTCTGCCGTTGTCGATAAGTGCATCAACAGCTTCCTGGAGCATACGCTTTTCGTTTCTGACGATGATGTCAGGAGCGTCCAGTTCCAACATTCTCTTTAAGCGGTTATTTCTGTTGATAACACGTCTGTAAAGGTCATTCAGGTCGGAAGTTGCGTATCTGCCGCCGTCCAGCATAATCATAGGTCTGATATCCGGAGGGATAACAGGGATAACGTCGAGTATCATCCACTCAGGCTTATTGCCGGAAAGACGGAAAGCCTCGATGATCTGAAGACGCTTGAGTATCTTTACCTTCTTCTGACCGGAGGGCAGACCTTCCAGCTCGTTCTTGAGCTTGTCAGCCACCAGTTCAAGGTTATTCTTCCACTCTATGTCAGTAAGCTCAGCGAACTTCTGGCACTCCTCACAGCCGCAGGTGAGGGGGTTATTACGGCAGGAAACTCTGCCGGCGGGGATAGATACCTTACCCATTCTGAGAAGCTCAGTCTTCTGGGCATCGTATCTTTCGGGGTCATACTCGTTAAGGAGCTTCTTTATAGCCTCAGCACCCATTTCAGCGGTAAAGTCGTCGCCGTACTTTTCCAGGTATGTGAGGTATTCCTTCTCGGACAGCATCTGCTTCTTTTCCAGTTCGGTGCTGCCGGGATCTGTTACGATATATTTAGTGAAGTAGAGGACTTCCTCCAGGCGCTTCTGGGAAATTTCCAGGACCTGACCGATACGTGAGGGAGTGCCTTTGAAGTACCAGATATGAGATACAGGTGCAGCCAGTTCGATGCTGCCCATTCTCTCACGGCGTACTCTTGCTCTTGTTACCTCAACGCCGCAGCGGTCGCAGACCTTGCCCTTGAAGCGAATCTTCTTGAACTTACCACAGTGGCATTCCCAGTCCTTGGTAGGTCCAAAGATCCTTTCGCAGAAAAGACCGTCTCTTTCAGGCTTCTGAGTTCTGTAGTTGATTGTCTCCGGTCTCTGAACGATACCGTGAGACCAGCTTCTGATCTGCTCAGGTGAGGCAAGACCGATCTTAATTGATTCAAAAGTATTAAATTCCAAATTGCTACCTCCTGCCAGTTAATGCTTTGGAGCGAGGGGACTTGCATGGAAGTCCCCGCACAATTTACTTATTATTCATCAAAAGGGTCAACATCGAATGTAAGAGAATCGCTTTCATCGTCGAAATCATTGAAATCGTCGAAGTCATCGTCCTCAGATGAGTCGCCGTAATAGGAATCGTCATCATCACTTTCAAGACCGGCATTGATATTATCGGAGTCACTGTCACCCTTGGAGAAGCCGTCAAGTTCCTCATCATCGGGAGCGTTCATGTCGATGTTTTCGTCATCGAAATTATCTCTTGACATGATAGGTTCGTCGTCGAAGTTCTGCTTGAGGTCGATCTCATGCTGGTTGATGTCGAGAACCTTAACGTCCAGACACAGAGCCTGCATTTCCTTGATAAGAACCTTGAATGACTCAGGGATACCAGGAGTAGGAACGTTCTGACCCTTGACAATAGCCTCGTAGGTATTTACACGGCCGATAGTATCATCGGATTTTACCGTAAGGATCTCCTGGAGGGTGTAAGCAGCACCGTAAGCCTCCAGAGCCCAAACTTCCATCTCACCGAAACGCTGACCGCCGAACTGGGCTTTACCACCCAGAGGCTGCTGAGTAACGAGAGCGTAAGGACCAACGGAACGAGCGTGGATCTTATCGTCAACCAGGTGGTGGAGCTTGAGGTAGTACATATAGCCCACGGTTACACGGTTGTCGAACTTCTCGCCTGTACGTCCGTCGTAGAGAGTGAACTTACAGTCCTCGGTGAATTCGAGGGCATTGGGGTTGATGACCTTATCCATAGCTTTAAGCTCGAATGTATCATTTCTATGCTCCAGGCTGTGAGCGTTAGCCTGTCTGAAGCATTCACGGATATCGTCCTCGTGTGCGCCGTCGAATACAGGGGTCATGATAGTCCAGCCCAGAGCCTTAGCAGCCATACCCAGGTGAACTTCGAGAACCTGACCGATATTCATACGTGAAGGAACGCCCAGAGGGTTAAGAACGATGTCCAGAGGAGTACCGTCGGGGAGGAAAGGCATATCCTCCTCAGGCAGGATACGGGAAACGACACCCTTATTACCGTGACGGCCAGCCATCTTATCGCCGACAGTGATCTTACGCTTCTGAGCGATGTAGCAGATGACACGCATATTTACGCCGGCACCAAGCTCAGCGCAGTTATCACGGGTGAATACCTTAACGTCAACGATAACGCCGGCAGCACCGTGAGGTACTTTAAGGGAGTTATCACGTACTTCTCTTGCCTTCTCGCCAAAGATAGCACGCAGCAGGCGCTCCTCAGCAGTCAGCTCAGTCTCGCCCTTAGGAGTAACCTTACCAACGAGGATATCGCCGGAGGAAACCTCAGAACCGATCCTTATGATACCTTTATCGTCCAGGTTAGCCAGAGCGTCGTCGCCCACGTTGGGGATATCACGGGTGATCTCCTCAGGTCCGAGCTTAGTGTCACGGCACTCTATCTCATACTCCTCGATGTGAACGGAGGTGAATACATCTTCTCTAACAAGGCGCTCGTTAAGGAGAACAGCGTCCTCGTAGTTGTAACCTTCCCAGGTCATGAAGCCGATGAGGGCGTTCTTACCCAGTGAGATCTCACCGTCAGCGGTAGCGGGGCCGTCAGCAAGTACCTGACCCTTCTTTATTTCTTCGCCGGTGGAAACGATAGGTCTCTGGTTTACGCAAGTACCCTGGTTAGAGCGCTTGAACTTGATAAGCTCATACTTATGCTCAACGCCATCTGTATCGATAACGTGGATCTTGTCAGCGTCAACGTAGGATACCTTACCGTCGCAGTCAGCAACGATGCATACACCGGAGTCAACAGCAGCCTTATACTCCATACCAGTGCCGACGAACGGACGCTCGGTCTTGAGGAGCGGAACAGCCTGTCTCTGCATGTTAGATCCCATGAGGGCACGGTTAGCGTCATCGTTTTCCAGGAAGGGGATCATGGAAGTAGCCACAGAAACGACCATCTTAGGAGATACGTCCATGTAGTCTACCTTCTCACGCTCGATTTCCAGGATCTGGTCACGGCATCTTGCGTTAACACGGGGTCTTGCCAGTTTATTATCTTCGGTGAGGGGTTCGTTCGCCTGAGCGACAACGTAATTATCCTCAACGTCAGCAGTCATGTAAACGACTTCGCCTGTAACTACGCCTGTTTCCTTGTCAACACGGCGGTAGGGAGCTTCGATGAAGCCGTACTCGTTGATCCTTGCGAAAGTAGCCAGGTAGGAGATCAGACCGATGTTAGGACCTTCAGGGGTCTCGATAGGACACATTCTTCCGTAGTGGCTGTAGTGAACGTCACGAACCTCGAATCCGGCACGATCTCTTGACAGACCGCCAGGACCCAGGGCTGAAAGACGTCTTTTATGAGTAAGTTCAGCAAGAGGGTTATTCTGATCCATGAACTGAGAAAGAGGTGAGGAGCAGAAGAATTCCTTCATAGCTGAGGAAATAGGTCTTATATTGATAAGAGACTGGGCAGTCAGGTTCTTAACGTCCTGAGACTGGATATTCATTCTCTCACGAATGCTTCTTTCCATTCTTGCGTAACCGATGCGGAACTGGTTCTGGAGCAGCTCGCCTACAGAGCGGATACGTCTGTTGCCCAGGTGGTCGATATCGTCAACAGTACCAACGCCCTCGCAAAGGTTGAGGAAGTAGCTGATAGTAGCGTAGATATCGTCAAGAATGATGTGCTTAGGAACGAGTTCGTCAGCTCTCTTGCGGACGTTATCCTCGATCTCGTCCTCATCAGCGGAGTTCTCCAGGATATCTCTGAGGACCTTGAAGGAGACCTTCTCGTTGATGCCGTACTGCTGAGCATCGAAACCAACGTATTCGCTGATATCGACCATACCGTTACCGATGATCTTAACGACCTTCTCCACCATTTCAATGTAAGTCTCGCCGTTCTCGTTAACACGGTATTCCTTAGCTTCAACAGTAACGAAAGCGTAGTAAACGCCAGCCTGCTCGATCTCGCAAGCCTTGTCGTAAGTGATAAGGTCGCCTTCCTCAGCCATGATCTCACCGGTAAGGGGATTGATGATAGGCTCAGCAAGGACATGACCAGCCAGTCTGGAAGCGATGCCCAGCTTCTTGTTGTACTTGTATCTACCGAAGCGGCAGAGATCATATCTCTTAGCGTCGAAGAACAGGTTATTGAGGTGGGCAAGAGCAGCCTCGACTGTAGGAGGCTCGCCGGGGCGAAGCTTCTTGTAAACGTCCATAAGAGCGTCGGAATTGTTCTTGGTCTGATCCTTCTGGAGGATAGTCTGTCTCAGACGCTCGTCGTCGCCGAACATCTCGAAGATCTCCTCATCAGAGCCAACGCCCAGGGCACGGATAAATGTAGTTATCGGTATCTTTCTGTTCTTGTCTATGCGGACGTATACAACGTCGTTTGAGTCCATTTCGTACTCAAGCCATGCACCACGGTTCGGGATAACGGTAGTAGCGAAAAGGTCTTTACCGTTCTTATCCTTCTCAGAAGCGTAGTAAACGCCGGGTGAACGGACGAGCTGAGATACGATAACACGCTCAGCGCCGTTGATAACGAAAGTACCGCTGTCAGTCATCAGGGGGAATTCGCCCATGTAGATCTCGCACTCATTAGCCTCAGTAGTCTCCTTATTACAGAGCATAACTTTAGCGTGCATAGCTACCTGGTAAGTAGCACCTCTCGACTTGCATTCAGCGATAGTATACTTAGGGGTAGTATCGAAGCGGTAATCCAGAAAACGCAGGGCAAGATTTCCGTTATAATCGGTGATCTCGGTCATATCACGGAAAACCTCTTTAAGACCCTCCTCACGGAACCACTTAAAGGAATTGATCTGTACCTCGATAAGGTTAGACATCTCAAGGGGCTCGGTAATTTTTCCGAAGCTCATTCTGACGTTCTTTCCCAGCTGCTTAGGTGTTGCGTTCACCATAGGCGGAACCTCCTTATTTTTTTCCGCAGGTAGTTTTGGGGACATCTGCGGAGTATTTACGGTAACGAAATATGAAAAAATTTTGTCACAACCTATTGACAAGACCACATCATATGTGATATAATACTTACCGTAGGGAGAGACTGTTTTTCCATACTGATACATTATACAATTATATTACATTTCGCCCTGAAAGTCAAGGGGGTAAATGAAAAATCGTCGCCTTGCCGGTTCTCTGGAAAAGAGTACCGGTTTTTTTGTACACTTTGCCTTTTCTAAATAATGTGCAATATTCATTTACAAATCCTCTTAAACGTGATATAATATTAATGCGTAATTCGTAATTCGTAATGCGTAATTAATGCATAATTCATAATGATTAGGAATATCAAGAATACGATTTGACAAGGGGGAATGACAATGAAAATGAAATTCAACGAAGCAATAGCTGAAAAGCCGGCACACGGTCACTATGGCGCTTGCCAGGTTCGTATGACCGGTATCGAGCAGTTCTCAAAATATGCGGCATACTACGCCATAGGTTCAAGCGCATTCATGGCGGTAACAGCCATGTTCACCGAAACTTTTCAGGTGATAAGCTGGCTGCCAATGCTTATATTCGGAAACCAGTACGGCGTTGGCTATCTTTTCCTGCAATTCCTTGAACTGTTAGCTGTGGCAGCCCTGGGTTTCAAAGGAAACCACAAGGCGGACAAATGCCACATCATACTTTTCGGACTTTACGCACTTATGGCGATAAGCGCACTGATTTGCGGCTTTACCGAGAGGGGAACTGATACCGCCTCTTTGATGATAGGCGTGGGCGGACTTATAGTACTCAGGAATACTTTCCGGAACGTTGCCGACTATGAACAGCTTAAAGAAACGGAGGGCTTTCCCCAGTTCAGCGAGATAATCGCAAGAAGCGACGACAACCCCGGCTACACCTCACGGTATATGGCGGAGTACTCCCGTCAGTCCGAGGAGACAGGCGACGGCAGACAGATGCACGAACTTGAAACTATAAGTACTGCTGATGCTATCCCTGACGAGATAGAATTTACCCCTGACAGCGGCGACGATGATATGTTCGATCCGCTTTAATACATTCTAAGGAGGCAGAAAAATGTTTGCGAGTATTTCCAGCCTTGGACTTTTCGGGCTGAACGCCTTCCCGGTAGATGTGGAGATAGATATAAGCCGTGGGCAGCCTCAGTTCGAGATAGTGGGACTGCCGGATACAGTTGTAAAAGAGAGCCGTGACCGCATCAAAGCTGCCTTGCGTGCCTGCGATATAAATTTCCCGGTAGCGTCGGTAATGGTGAACCTTGCCCCGGCGGACACGAAGAAAAGCGGCTCGGTTCATGATATGGCGATATTCATGGCGCTTCTGAAGGGTATGCGCCTTATCGACGAGGAGACTGACGGCTGTGCATTCATCGGAGAGATCTCCCTGAATGGCGCTATACGCCGGATAAACGGCGTTCTGCCAATGGTCATGCTTGCCAGGGAAATGGGCTTGAAAGCGGTATTCGTACCGGCTGACAATTCGGCGGAAGCGTCGGTAATTACTGGTATCGACATCTACGCCGTCACCGAAGCAGAACAGCTTATCAGCCATTTCCGAGGTCAGAAAAAGCTTGCCCCCTGCGAACACTATATACCGCCGGAAACCGCCTACAACGAGACTATCGACTTTGCCGATGTCCGTGGACAGCAGTTTGCCAAGAAAGCCCTTGAAATAGCCGCAGCAGGCGGACATAATGCACTTCTCATAGGTTCGCCCGGAAGCGGAAAGAGTATGCTCGCAAAGCGTATGCCTTCCATACTTCCGCCCCTGACTTTCGACGAAGCCCTTGAAACTACAAAGATACATTCAATTTCAGGTATGCTTAGCCCGGAAGCGCCCATAATAACTAAAAGACCCTTCCGTGCGCCACACCACACCATATCCGCCGCAGGACTTGCCGGAGGCGGAAGCATACCAAAGCCGGGAGAAGTTTCCCTGGCTCACAATGGTCTGCTTTTCCTCGATGAACTTGCGGAATTCGACAGGCGAACCCTGGAGATACTCCGTCAGCCCCTTGAGGACAGGCGTGTTACCATAGCCAGAGTTTCGGGGACAGTTACTTACCCCTGCACCATTATGCTCATAGGTGCGATGAACCCATGTCCCTGCGGATATTTTGGCAATTTGAAGCACAAGTGTACCTGTTCCCCGAAGAAGGTGGCAGCGTACCTTTCCAAGATATCAGGTCCTTTGCTCGACCGTTTTGATCTGCATATAGATGTAGCACCGGTGGAGTATGCAGACCTTTCCTCGAAAGCCCACGAAGAACCCTCCTCAGCCATAAGAGCGAGAGTTATCGCCGCAAGGAAGATACAGGAAAAGCGCTTCCAGGGAACGAATATCACTTGTAATGCGCTGATAACTCCCGACAAATTGCAGGAGTACTGCCCAATGGACGAAAGTGCGGAGAATATGATGAAGAACATATTCGACAAGCTGGGACTTTCCGCAAGAGCCTACGACAGGATACTGAAAGTCGCAAGGACTATAGCTGACCTGGAGGGCAAAGAGATAATAAGCAAGAGCCACATAGCCGCCGCTGCACGTTACCGCAGCCTTGACCGGAAGTACTGGTCGGCGGAGGAGATAGAACAGGCGTAAAAGAAAAAGGAGAAACAATGAAATCGGCATTTAAAAAACTGCCCGGCAGCAGACACAGCCTTGACATAGGACTTCTGCTGGCGGTGACAATATGTGCAGTAATAAGTGTACTGCTGCTTTTTTCCATATACAAAAGCGGCATAAGTGAAGGCGAGGGCGTAGGTGCAAGTTACCCACGTACACAGCTTATATCAATGGGTATGGGCATAATCGCCGCCGTGATTCTGTCATTTATCGACTACCGTAAGCTTGTAAAGCTATGGTTCATATTCGTTCCGCTGGCGCTGGGACTTGTGGCGCTGACGTTCACCTCACTGGGTTATCAGCGTGAGGGTGCGGACGACCAGGCGTGGATACGCATAGGAAGCTTCACGTTACAGCCATCTGAGATAATGAAGATAGCGTTCATACTCTCGTTCAGCTACCACCTTTCCCGTGACGAGGAAGATATGAACAAGCCCCTGCATATGCTTCTGCTTCTGCTTCACGGCGGAGTACCCATAGCGATAGTCGGCAAGCAGGGCGACTATGGTACAGCCATAGTTTTTGCGGCAATGTTCGCTTCAATGATGATAACAGCCAAGATAAACTGGAAGTATCTGCTGGCAGCGCCGTTTATCGCAGGCGGTGCAATAGCGGCAATGTGGTTTTTCGCCCTCAGCGACTTCCACAAGAAGCGAATCCTGATACTCTTCCACCCTGGAACTGACCCGGAGAATATCGAGTATCAGCAAGACCTGGGACTTGCATCGCTGCGTTCCGGCGGAGTATTCGGCAAGGGACTTTTCGCCGCACCGGAGGAATACGTTTACGTTCCTGAGATACACAACGACTTCATCTTCGCCTATGTAGGGCAAGTATTCGGCTTTATCGGCGCACTTGGAGTACTGATAGTGCTGGCTTACATCTGCCTGAAGGTATTTGCCAACAGCCGCATCACAAGAGACAGGCTGGGCAGATTCATCTGCATGGGCGCATTCGGACTTTTCTTCACCCACTGTGTAATGAACCTGGGAATGGTACTGAAAGTACTGCCGGTAATCGGCGTACCGCTGCCCTTCCTCAGCGGCGGTGGTACGGCGATGGTAAGTATGTACGCCGTAATAGGACTTGTCCTCAGCACCTACAGTCATCGTGCAGTGACCTACAACGTATTCTATGACGAGGACGAAGAATGATAACCCTCATTTAAGGTGTAATCAGTGTATAGCCTGCGATCATAAAACAAAAGACCGTTCAGTTTGAAGAAACCGAACGGTCTTTTTGATATCACTTGCGGCATTAAATCACCGCCGCAGAAATAGCAGGGCGCAATTACGCATTACGAATTAATCAAGCGGTTTACCGAATGTGCGGACAGCCTTCATCATGATAGCGCACTCAAGACGCTTCTTTTCAAGCTGACATGAGAGCTTGTGAGCAGTTCTGATGTCGCCCATATACTGATAGTTATTGGCGTTACAGCCGCCGCTGCAATAGAACTTAGCCCAGCACTGGCGACATTCCGGCTTTGAGTAAACGTGTGCAGCAGCAAAGTCAGCCTTCATATCCTGGTTGAAAGTTCCCTCGTCGATGTTGCCCATTTTGTACTCGTCGATACCTACGAACTGGTGGCAGGGGAAGATGTCGCCGTCGGGAGTGATAGCAACATAGTCGTTGCCGCAGCCGCAGCCTCTCAGACGCTTGATAGCGCAGGGACCCTGGTCGAGGTCGATCATGAAGTGGAAGAAGTTGAACTTCTTGCCGGTCTTTTCATTATCGAGAATACGCTTTGCAAGTACCTCATACTCTTTAAATACAGCCGGCAGGTCTTTCTCTCTGAGAGCGTACTCGTCAGAATCGCCTACAACAGGCTCAATTGAGATCTGGTCGAAACCAGCGTCGTAAAGGGCGAAAACGTCCTCGGAGAAGTCAAGGTTGTGGTTTGTGAAAGTACCACGAACGTAGTATTCCTTATCACCTCTGCCCTCAACAAGCTTCTTGAAAGCGGGGAGTATCTTGTCGTAGCAGCCAGAGCCGTCAACTCTTATACGCATATAGTCGTTGACTTCCTTTCTGCCGTCGATAGAGAGAACAACGTTAGACATTTCACGGTTGATGAACTCGATCTTCTCGTCGTCCAGAAGCAGACCGTTAGTAGTGATAGTGAAGCGGAACTTCTTGCCGTACTCAGCCTCTCTGGAGCGAGCGTACTCAACTATCTGCTTTACTACGTTAAAGTTCATAAGGGGTTCGCCGCCGAAGAAATCCAGTTCCAGGTTAGGTCTGTCGCCGGAGTTTTCCAGCAGGAAGTCGATAGCGTGCTTACCAGTCTCGAAACTCATAAGCTTGCGTCCCTTGCCGAAGTCGCCTGTAGAAGCGAAGCAGTAGCGGCATCTGAGGTTGCAGTCATGGGCGATATTCAGGCACATAGCCTTTACAGGTGAAGCTACAGAGTACTTGGCGTACTTCTCATAGTCGTCCTCGGAAAAGAGTATCTTATCGTTATAAAGTTCAACTATCTCCTGATAGCAGGACTCGATCTCCTCAGGGTCGTAAACACGGGAGAGTTTCTTCACAACGTCCTCAGGACATTTTTCCTCAAAAGGAGGCTCAACGTTGTCAAGCAGATCGTAAGTAAGTTCGTCAACGATATGCACGCCGCCGCTGTTAACATCAAGGACGATATTGAAACCGCCCAGCTTGTACTTATGTATCATTTCCGTTCATCCTTTCAAAAAATATAAAAAGAGGCAGCATTTGAACATACTGCCCCGTTCACGAACTGATTCAGGTCTTACTTATCTCTCGCACTTCTGGTTAGCAACAGTACATGAGGTCTTGCAAGCGGACTGGCATGAAGCCTGACATTTACCGCAGCCGCCCTTCTTAGCGGACTCCTTGAGATTAGCCTTGTTCATAGTCTGGATGTGTTTCATGTTTTTATCCTCCTGAAAAGAATTCGGTCAAGCCGTTTTTTTATTGTTATTATTATACCACACCTTTCCTGAATTTTCAATAGTTATTTTTGCCCTCAGACAAATTCCGTCACTTTACACAATTATTTTATGAACTAAGTATGAACATTCATCAGCCCCGATATTATGAGATTTTTATACCCTTATATATGGCTACGATGTTGAATACAGTAAGGATACGACATATTTAAAATACTTGCCATACAGCACCGCTGCCTGAAAATTTCCGGTAACAGTTCATTATGCATTATGAATTATTAAGGCAACACCATTTACTTTTTTTGAGGATTATTTATGCCGCCAGTTTGTTTTTTGAGAGTTGCCACTCTCCAACTCGCCGTATGCCAAAGGGGACAACCCAAGGTGGAAAAGGGTGAGGGACTAATTAAACCCGACAAAAATCGGCATTCCCTCCCCCTTTTCCCCCTTAGGTTTTCCCCTCTGGACTCCCCTTTCCTGAACCCCTTTTTTCCCCTCTTTTGCCGATTTTTACCGGCAAGTTTTCCGGATACCCAAGAGAGTGCAGACCCTTACCAGCCTGTCGCCGGAAATAATTCCGGCGCATGGCTTTCTTCGGAAACCGGTAGTTTTCCATTGTATATCAGAAAATGCTTCACAAAAAGTAAATGCTGTTGCCGTGGGTGAGTGCGGTGAAACTATTGACTTTTAGCGGTATAAATGGTACAATAAAACTGATAAGGTGCATATCAGTGTGCCTGCACTGGAAAACAAAAATACACGCACCTTTAAGAGAGGGAAATTACTATGAAGAAAGCAATGAGGGCTGTGGCTGCATTCATTTCGGCTGCTGCGCTGACCTTTACTGGTATAGCGCCGTTTGCAGGCAGTATCACAGCAGAAAACACGTTATCCGCATCAGCTATCGACGACACTGGCGATGACTGGCTTCACGCTGAGGGCAGCCGCCTGTACGACATGAACGGCAATGAGGTATGGCTTACCGGTGCTAACTGGTTCGGCGCTAACTGCTCCGAGAACGTTCCTCACGGTCTGTATGCCTGCGACGTTGATGTATTCCTTAAGAACGTTGCTGACAGAGGTATCAATGTTATCCGCTTCCCCATTTCCACAGAGCTTATCGTTTCCTGGAAGGCTGGCGAACCTGACCCGGTTTCCTCCATTCAGGCAAGCTATAATCCCCCTGTTGATACTGTAGGCGAGGACGGCACTGTTACTCCTGCTGGTAAGTACGGTAACTTCAATAAGGACTTTTGTCAGGCTGACGGCAAGACTTTTAAAAATTCCGAGGAGATCTTCGACATTATCATAAGAAAGTGCAAGGAGTACGGTATCAAGGCATTTATCGACATTCACAGCCCTGACGAGAACAACTCCGGTCACGACTACAACCTCTGGTACGGCAAGGCTGGCGTTACTACTGAGATATGGATGGATACTCTGGTATGGCTGGCTGACAAGTACAAGAACGACGATACAGTTCTCGGTTTCGACCTGAAGAACGAGCCTCACGGCAAGAGAGGATATTCCGGTTCAGAGTGCCCTGATACTATCGCAAAGTGGGACGGCTCTACAGATGAGAATAACTGGGCATACGCTGCAACTACCTGCGCTGATAAGATCCTTGAGGTAAATCCTCATGCGCTTATCTTCATCGAGGGCGTTGAGCAGTACCCCAAGACTGATAAGGGCTACACCTATGATACTCCCGATATATTCGACGCTCCTGCTGACAAGTCACCCTGGTACGGTGCATGGTGGGGCGGCAACCTCCGTGGCGTAAGAGACTACCCCATTACTCCTAAGGCTGGTACAAGCCAGATCGTTTACTCACCTCATGACTACGGCCCGTCAGTATACAAGCAGACCTGGTTTGAAAAGGACTTCACCGAGCAGACACTTCTCGATGACTACTGGTATGACACATGGGCATATATCAACAAGGAGAATATCGCTCCTCTGCTTATCGGTGAGTGGGGCGGTCACATGGACGGCACTAAGAACCAGACATGGATGGAGCTTCTCCGTGACTTTATGATAAAGAACCATATCAACCACACATTCTGGTGTCTGAACCCCAACTCAGGCGATACAGCCGGACTCCTCAGCTATGACTTCCTCAAGTGGGACGAGGTCAAGTACGGTATGTTCGAGGAGGCACTCTGGCAGACTCAGAAGACCGGAAAGTACATCGGTCTTGACCACCAGGTAGCTCTCGGTGAGAACGGTATCTCTCTGAATGACTATATCACAAACTATGCTAAGGTAGAGGGAAGCAACATCGACGGCGGTTCAACTCCTGAAGATGTAACACCTGTGACTGGCGTTTCCTCCGCCACTACTACAACAACTACCACAAAGACAAATGCTGTAACAACAACTACTACTACAACCACAGTTAGGAAGCAGAGCGAAGTATTCCTCGGTGATGTTACACTTGACGGACAGATCTCTGTAGGTGATATCGTAGCAGTATTACAGTACGCTGCAAACAAGACAAAGTATGCTCTGAACGAAGATGCACTTGCAAACGGCGACGTTAATGGTGACGGCGACGTTAACACAAAGGACGCATTCATAATCCAGAAGGTTGACGCAAAGCTTATCGCTCAGGGTTCACTTCCTGTAGCTGAGTGATCTGATATTCAAAAAGCCATAGCACTTCATTGCGAGTGCTATGGCTTTTTTGTTATCTTACGGAAATATCAAGCACGCTGACTCCCTCGGAAAGTGAGACTGTGACCTCGGAAAGTTCAGGCGCATTTCCGGGAATTTCCAGAGTGTATTCCTTTACATCACCGTAACCCAGGGACGGCGCAAGGGAAACTTCGTACTTCTGACTGCCGATGCTGACGTACATTACCGCATCTGCGGACACTGAGGAAGCCCTTACCGCAAGCTTGCTCTTTCCGCCAGTGGGAACAGCCTTGTATACCGCACTTCCGCCCCAGCCCTCTGCCGTGAGCAGGTACTTTCTAAGCTGTTTTGACCACTTTATCCGCACACCGCTTGCGCTGTCGAAAAGTTCCGCCGGGAAACTTTCCGGACGCACTCCGGGCGCATCGTTTCCCAGGGTGATCGTGCAGCTAACCGGAAGCTTGTCCGACGAACCGCCTGCGGAGAAAGTGTATTCCGCCTTTTCGGTAATCATGCGGCAGGTGTGGGTGTCGTAGACCTGCAAAATATGCTCCGGAACGTCAAGGGTAACGGTCTTTTCCTCATATGGCGCAAGGTGAACCCTGCTAAAGGCGCAAAGCTTCTTTATGGGACGGCTGAGAGCAGAGTTTTCCACGCTGAAATACACCTGAACAACTTCATCGCCGCCTATGCCGGAAAGGTTCTTCACGCTTACGGAAACCTTGCCCGGTTCTGCGCTGATATCCGTGTACTCAAACTGCGAGTAGGACAGACCATAACCGAAGGAATAAAGCGGTTTTCCACGGAAATACATATAGGTAGTGCCGCCGGATTCAATATCATAGTTCATGATGTCCGGCAGGTCGAGTTCACTTCTGTACCAGGTCATCGCCAGTCGTCCGGCAGGGTTGTAATCGCCGGAAAGCACCATAGCAAGTGCAGTTCCCAGGTGAGCGCCGGCATGGGTGGAGTAGAGTATTGCCGGGAGGACTTCGTTTTCCTGGCAGATCGAATAGGGGTAACTTGAAATTACCGCCATGACGGTATTCGGGTTGTGACTGTGCAGATGCAGAGCCATTCCCGGCTGAATGTTCAGGGCGAGGGTCTTTCTGTCGTGGCACTCCTTAGCCACCTGAACCGGGTAATTTCCCACGCAGTACACAACAGCGTCAGCCTTTTCAGCGATATTTGCGGCACGTTCACGACCGGCACTTACCACCTCAATGCTGAAAAGCTTCTCCGGCGAAACAAAGCGGTCTGCGGTGAAGCTTACCTTGCCGTCCTCGCCGCAGGTGAGGCGCTTGTGAGTGAGAAATTCCTCGATAAGCACGCCCTCACTGGTTGGGAACAGATTCAGCGTCTCACGGGTGAACCAGTCGTAAATTGTTCGGTTGTGGAGTCGGAGCGTTCCGTCCTCGCTGACACGCAGGTACTTTTTGAAAGCAGGGGAGTAGAGGTTCTGCCAGTTCTCGCCCCAGTCCTGGAGTTCAAATGTGGAGTACTCCGAAACGCAGTCCGCCTCGAAGGAAGCGCTGCCGTTTTCATGAACTGCAAGGTACTTGCCGTTTGCGCCCTTTACTGCGACCCTGTCCCAGAGGCTATCGGTGACTACGTTACTTTCGGGGAACTGCCTGCGAATACCTTCAACAGCGGAAACAGCGTCCCTGTAAACGCCGGTGTACCAGTCCATAAGGCTTTCGTCTGCTAAAGCACCTACAACAGCGATATTTCCGGCGGACTTTTTCAGGGGGAGAGTTCCGTCATTTTTCAGGAGAACCATCTGTTCCAGTGCCGCACGCAGGTTCACTTTCCGGGTCTCGTCGGTATCAACGCAGTCGGTGGTGATGCTGTCATAGGGGCAGTCCTCAGCCAGATGACCCAGTTTCAAACGAGCGAAGATGAGGTTTTCCACAGCTTCGTCAAGTTCGGCGGTGGTGATAAGTCCACGGTCAAGGGCATCTTTAGCGGCATTTTCTGTGAGCGACGCAAGATCGGTCATTGTACCCACACCGGCTTTGAGTGCCTGAGCGAAAGTTTCGGCGTGACTGTCGAGGAAATGGTGATATGTGAGAGTCTGGGAGAAGTCGCCGCCGTCAGTGACAGCGAACCAGATGCCCCAGTCGTTCATAAGGATATCCCTCACGTCAGTATTCAGCATACCTGGCAGACCGTTTATCTCGTTGTAAGCGGTCATAACACTGCGAGCGCCGCCGTTTACGACAGCATTGCGGAAAGCGGCGTAGTAGTACTCATGTTTCAGGCGAGGGGGCAGATAAGCGTCACAGCTTCCACGGTTATGCTCGTTATTGTTGGCGCAGAAGTGTTTCAGCGCCGGGATAGTTTTCATGTAAACTGGGTGATCTCCGGCAAGTCCACGGGTGTAAGCGGCGGTCATTTCCCCGGCAAGGCAAACGTCTTCGCCGTAGGCTTCCTCAGTACGTCCCCAGCGAGGGTCACGTTCCATATCAACGGTAGGACCCCAGAGACAGAGAACGGACGCACCGTCGCAGTTATAGTAGGCACGGGCTTCATTTCCGGCAATATCGCCCAGCTCCCGCATAAGTCCGGTATCGAAAGTGCCAGCCATGCCTACAGGCTGAGGTGTGACGGTGGAGAAATGCTTCTCCTCACGTCCCACGAAGCCTCTTGCGGCTTCCGTACCGATGCTGAATTTTTTCAGACCAAGCCTCGGAACTTCCTTGTGCCGGGTGGTCACGAAGCCCAGTTTTTCGTCAAGTGTCATCTGGGCTGTAATGTCATGAGCCTTTAGTCTGAGAGGGTCAAAACTGTTCATAACATACTCCTTTTGGACGATCAGCCGTCCAGTTCTATTAATTTTTCAAAGTTCTCCTCGATCTGCTGTTTGAGCCTGTCGATCTCGGAGCATTTCTGGTTCATAAGTTCGTAGTCAGTATAGACTTCTTCCCTGCCTATTTCCTCGGTAAGAGCGTCTATCTGCGCCTGAAATTCGTCAATTTCACGTTCCAGGCGGCGCATTTCGTTTTCCTTGCGGCATCGGCGCTTCTCTGCTGCTTGCTGCGGTATGTCTTGGCAGCCTGAGCCTTTGCAGTTTCCGCAGCTTTAGCCTGTTTTTCCGCATCAGCCTGACGCTTTTTCTCAGCCTGTTCATCACGGAGAACGTCCAGGTATTTCTCGAAGCCGTAGTTATGCAGACGATAGCCGCCGGGGGTCAGTTCAATGAGCCTGTCGGCAATTTTGCTGAGCAGATAGCGGTCATGGGAGACAAATATCTCCGTACCGGTGTACTCCTGCAAAGCTTCCTCGATAGCTTCCTTGGTTGAGAGGTCAAGGTGGTTGGTAGGCTCGTCGAGGATAAGCACATTTCCATGCTCCTGCATCATGATAGCGAAGCATAGTTTAGCACGCTCGCCGCCGCTGATAACGCCGGTCTCCTTAAATACGTTCTCGCCCACAAGACGCACCTGCGCCAGTAGACTGCGTACTTCCAGGTCGGACATTGAGGGATACCGGCTGTGAAGTTCCTCCATAACGGTCAGTGCCTTGTTCAGGTGAGTGCTTTCCTGCTCAAAGTAAGATATTTTAACATTGCTGTTCCAGCGTACAATTCCCTTATGGGGGAGAAGTTCCTGGATAATTTTCAAAAGGGTGGATTTACCGATTCCGTTATCGCCGATGATGCCTATTTTCTCACCTCTGCGAACCTCGAAATCGATAGTATCAACGAGAGTTTTTTTCTGGCTTCCCTCGCCTACGGAGATATCCACGCCCTTGACTTTCAGCACGTCCAGAGGAGGTTCTAATGCGTAGGTGAAGCGTATCTTGGCGCTTTTGGTATCGTGTACCGGGCGCTCGATACGCTCTATCTTTTCAAGCTGTCTGCGGCGGCTCTGCGCCATTTTCGTGGTGGACGCACGAACCAGATTCCTTGCGACGTAGTCCTCCATTTTGGCGATTTCCTTTTGCTGCTGCTGATACTCACGCTCTTGCCGCAGGTCATTTTCCTCACGCTGGCGGACGAAGGCGGAGTAGTTGCCACGGTAGCGCCTGAGAGTGCCACGCTCTATCTCACAAATGCTGCTGCAAAGCTTGTCCAGGAAGTATCGGTCATGGGAAACCACGAGTATAGCGCCCTTGTAGGTACGCAGGTAGTCCTCCAGCCACATGATAGTTTTGAAGTCCAGGTGGTTGGTCGGCTCGTCCAGGATAAGCAGGTTTGGTTCTTCCAGCAGGAGTTTAGAGATACAAAGTCTTGTTTTCTCGCCGCCGCTGAAACCGGACACAGTTCTGCTCAGTTCTTCCTCGGAGAAGCCCATGCCGCTGAGTATGGTGCGTATTTTTACCTCGGTATTGTATCCGTCCACAGCCTCCACCCAGGAGGTAAGCTGGTGGTACTCATCGTCGCAGGAGTTGTCGCCATCAGCCATAGCAAGTTCTATCTCACGAAGTCTTGCGATAGCTTTATTTACCGGCTCGAACACCTTCTGCATTTCCTCCATGACGGTGGATTCTGAGTCCAGACCGCCCATCTGTTCCAGGTAGCCCACGGAGGTCTTACCGGCGAAAGAAACGATGCCGTCCTTTTCGGTAAAGCGGTCAGGCTCAACAGAACCGGTGATTATCTTCAGCAGGGTAGACTTACCGCAGCCGTTGTTTCCCACCAGACCGATTCGGTCGTTTTCGTCGATATTAAGGCAGACGTTATTGAGAACCTGAGCGCCGTTATAGAATTTGTTAATATTATTAAGGCTTACAAGCATATGATTTTCCTTTTTGAACAAAATTGGGAGAGGAAACGAACGTCCTCTCCCTGCTGATTACTTTTCAAGTGTACCGTGTGAAAGTGACTTGAGGTAAGCGTTGATGAATCCGTCAAGATCACCGTCCATAACAGCCTGGATATTACCATTCTCGAAGCCGGTACGGTGGTCTTTAACGAGGGTATACGGCATGAAAACGTAGGAGCGAATCTGGCTGCCCCAGGCGATCTCACGCTGAACGCCCTTGATGTCCTCGATCTTTTCCAGATGCTCACGCTCCTTGATCTCCACCAGTTTAGCACGGAGCATCTTCATAGCGTAGTCACGGTTCTGGTGCTGGCTTCGCTGAGTCTGGCAGGAAACAACGATACCAGTGGGCAGGTGAGTGATACGGATAGCGGAGGAAGTCTTGTTGATGTGCTGACCGCCTGCGCCGGAAGCTCTGAAAGCGTCAACCTGGAGGTCTTCAGGGCGGATATCTATCTCGATAGAGTCGTCGATCTCGGGCATTACTTCAAGTGCTGCAAAGGAAGTATGTCTTCTTCCGGAAGCGTCGAAAGGTGAAACTCTTACCAGTCTGTGAACGCCAGATTCGCTTTTCATATAGCCGTAAGCGTTATCGCCCTCGATGAGGATGGAAGCGGACTTCATACCAGCGTCATCGCCGTCCAGGTAGTCCAGGAGAGTGACCTTGTATTTGTGGCTCTCCGCCCAGTGGTTGTACATTCTATAGAGCATTTCAGCCCAGTCCTGAGCCTCAGTGCCGCCAGCGCCGGCATGGAAAGTAAGGATAGCGTTAGAGCTGTCGTACTCGCCTGTAAGCAGGGTGGAGAGTTTCTCCTCCTCCAGCTGGGATTTGAACTCGGTTATCTCGGACTTTATCTCCTCAACGGAGCTTTCGTCCTCCTCCTCGATCGAAAGCTCGATGAGGGTGATGATATCCTCCAGCTTGTCGTTGAGTTTATTGTATTTGTCTATCTTACGTTCCAGAGACTTAGTTTCCTGGAGAACTTTCTGGGAATTTTCCAGGTCGTCCCAGAAGCCGTCCTTTGCGGTCTCCTCATTAAGCTGAGCCACTCTGTCCTTGGCAGCTTTAATGTTCAGAACGTCGGCAAGCTCCTCCATTTCTTTGCGGTAGCCTACCATTTCAACTCGAAGATCGTCAAGAATAATCATGGCAAAAATCCTTTCTATACATAACAGTGCTTATCTAAAAGCGTATTTAGTTCATTATAACACAAAACGGAAAAAACTTCAAGTCCCTGAGAGAATTAATTTTTGTTCGGAAGATGCGCACTCAAAGGAAACTATATACAAAATGTATAACTAAATTTCAGAATGACACAATGTATACCTATTGCTTTGATTAGTATATGGCTTTATATAGGGAAATATTAAATTATTTTAGTATTTGATAAATGGTATGCTATTATTTCACATCTTACTATTTGTACAAAAAGTAGAATTTCTATGTGCAGAATAAACAAATTCACAGAAAGCGCTTTATTATTTCTTAAAACTGTGATATCATATATTAAAAGGCATCGGAGTTTGCTGTTTTGTGACTGAAAAAGTATTGGAGGTGTTGTTGCATGAGCATTACAGAAAAACTATTCAAGCGCTGCATTGCGGTGATCTCGGCGGTCATGTTTGCTTTTGCAGCGCTCAGTATCCGTTCTTTGATGACTTCCTCGGCAGAGTATGATGAGGAATATTTAAGCCAGATGACAAAGGAAATGGCGCTGCTGATAAACGAGGCAAGAATGGAAAATGGCTTGAAGCCGCTATATTCTGCCCCTGTTGTTTATGGCTGGTCGGCTGTCAGAGCGCAGGAATGTGCGGATTACTGGAATCACAAGCGCCCGGACGGTTCGTCCTATTCAACTGTCATCGACAGGGATATGATTGAAGTTTACGGCTCAGCTGAGAATATTGCAGCCGGTTCTTCGACTGCTGCCGCAACTTTTGAACAGTGGCGCAATTCCGCTAAGCACTGGGCTGCCATACTTGGCGAGTCTTATACTCATATCGGCGTTGGTGTTGTTTATGCTCCCGATTCAGCATACAGGTGGTACTGGGAGATACTTCTGATCGAATGTGCAAATGAGGTTGAGGGGCAGTATATCCCCACCAGGAATGAGGTCGTGCCTAAGGCTTGTGGTGATCTGAGCGGTGACGGCGTTGTGAACAGCTATGACTATCTGGTTCTGACTGACTACCTTGAGCGCAAGAATGAAAGCGCCCTGCCGATACTGAACGACTTGCAGCTGGAAGCGGCTGACTGCTTCCAGGACGGACAAGTGAACATGAACGATGCGAAGGTACTTCAGAGGTATCTTCTTGGTCAGTATAAAGACCTGCCATTCGTGTTCTGATATTACCATGTGGGAAATTGAATAACATAAAGACAGCCCCGGTACTTTCATAGTGCCGGGGCTGTGCTTTTTGCTGTGCAGTTTTATTTTCCCTATTTAAATAGTATATTAGAACCAGTGTACTCTGAATACTTCGGTGTCGTTGAAGTAAGCTGCCTGAACCTCATTTTCCCCGAAATACAGCGAATTCACCGCATTCTCAGCACTGTACATTTCCGAGAAAGTGAGCCTTGTTCTGGTCAGCGGCAGCAGAGAGGGAAGTTCTCCGCCGGCTGAACAGAAAATACCGTTAGGGTACGGCATTATGAGAACTGGAGTTTCCGGCGGAACGGGTATCCCGCTGATATACGGAAAGCCCTGATTTACGCCGGGTGTGATAACGAAACTCATTCGTCCACCTCCACGCAGTCGATGCCGATAGAGTAGAGGTAATCAGCACTCTGCATCTGCTCGGTTGTGATGAACCTCATATTTCCTGATAAACTGATCGAAGTGCTGACGGTACTTTCCATACCGCTTCTGTCGGCGGCGGAAACAGACGGGATCGCACAGTCGAGCCACCAGAACTGAAATGTGCCGTGTGCTGCTATGCGGAGGCAGCAGCCGATAAAGGTGGAATTGTTGGAAAAGAGCATGATGTCATTGTATTGTACAGTGAAGTCGCCGAAAAATGTGCAAGATGAAAGGGTGCAGTTATAGAGAACATTGCAGTAGCTGTCGTATCTGCCTTTAGCACCGTCTGCCTTCATTGTGAATCTTATCTGGCATCTGGTGAGGGTGGAGTCACGGAAAAGTATGCGCTGTTTTGTCCAGGAAACGTACATAACGAAATTACAGTCGAGGGCATTGAAGCTTACGCCGGAATTGAATACGCAGTCGCTATTGGTGTAGTTGTCTAACCAGGTCGATTTCAGCGCAAAACTGCACCTTCTGAGAATTATGTCCCCGGATGTGCCGGAGAAAAAGGAGGTTTTCTTTCCTGTAAGCCTGATGTTTTCAAAAATGGTATCGGTAATGGTGGTGTCGCCGGAAATGAGGAAAAGATCCACCGTTGTGGTAGGGTCATTGCAGACAATATTGCGAACTTTATGCCCTCTGCCGTTCAGCGAGCAGCCGAGAGTTATCCCGGAAACCCTGGAACTGTAGGGCGTAGAACTGAAGTCGATATCCGCATCGAGGGCGTAGTGGTATTCCGGGGACATTTCGCAAAACTGTGCGACGTTGGTAATAATGAAAGGGTCTGTTGAAGTTCCTGAGCCGTTCATGACTGAGCCTCCTTTATAATAACGTAGAGAGAATTCTGCTTGTGAGCGATTTGCTCATAGTCCTCAGCCGTGACGGGAATGACTTCCGGGCGGGCAAGCATCTCAGCAATACCCCTGTCCATCTGGTCAAGGCGGTAGCGTACTGTGTCCAGGTCGAAGGACTCCATAGCTTCTTCCAGTTCAGCCAGACCATCGGCAACGGCGCTGTTGATCTGGCTGACTGCCTGTTCTGCCGTATCGGGCAGGGGAGTGTTCACGCCGCTGACGCAGGGCTTGACGTTTACCGGCTGCATATTGTATTTGAGGATAAGTTCCTCGTCACGGTTTGCACGGAGTTCGAGGAGGAGCTTGCCGGCGCAGTTTGTGAAACCGCTGCCAATGACCCAGTTCAGGGTTATGGTGTTCTCGCCGGAAACGGGCGTAAGAGTCTGTTCGATCTCATAGCCGTCCTCGTTCTGACCTCTCATGCAGAAGTCGCAGTCTGACATATCGATACCATCGTAGAACCTGTCAAGAACAAAGGTTACAGTGTCCGCAGCACTCTCGCCCTGAATGAGCAGATCGCAGAAGGTATAGGTCGGGATATTCTTCCCTTGAGCGTGGATTATCATAAGGTATTCTCCTTTCCGGAGCCGCAGTCTCCTATAATAGGGCAAAAAAGGGGGATTTTTCAACCGAAAACAGTTGATTATTCTGGCGTTCATAAAAAGTTAACAATTTAAATCACCCAAAAACCACTGTTTTTTGCTGCTGCAAACGGCTATAAATAGCCAAAAAATAACTTTTCAAAAATTTTCTGAAATTTTTTTCAAAAAATGCTTGACAAATCGAAAAACGTGTGATATAATATAATAGTCGTCAGGGGAGAGCGGTTAAAACAAAGCGCTAAGGCACTTGAAAAACGGCTTCCTGATGCGGAAAATATGTGGCAAAAAGTTGGGGGTTTAGCTCAGCTGGGAGAGCATCTGCCTTACAAGCAGAGGGTCACAGGTTCGAGCCCTGTAGTCCCCACCAATTTGGCCCGGTAGTTCAGTTGGTTAGAACGCTAGCCTGTCACGCTAGAGGTCGTGAGTTCGAGCCTCATCCGGGTCGCCACATATATGCTTCTGTAGC